>NZ_JBQFMH010000014.1:0-70412 GCF_056531745.1 Ruegeria sp. L12 | reverse complement strand
CGGAACCTGTGGATATATTGCAATTAAGGGTACAAAAACGCCCCGGAACGCCGTGAATCCGCAAATTCTGATTAATTAGGGTACAGTGACACCTGGTCTTAAAGGTCTGGCCCATGCGGGTCTGGTGCTTCATCGTCTTGCGGGTATAGGGCAGCATCGCCATCACCGAGATCTCGTCGGTCACACCGTACATCAGGCCGACCATCGCCATGTTCATGCTCATGCTGAGCGGCGCGATCGGATACTGCGACAGAACGTTCGAGGTAGACAGCGACTGCGTTCCGGTACGATTTCCGTCCATCTCCATGTTCATGTAAGAGAACACAGGCATCAAAACACCCTCGGGTGGATGCATACCGCCAACGACACCCGTTGGCGGCACCGCGTCGGGGCGCATCATCCTGGACATGCTTCCCATACCTGACATGTTGCTGGAGGCTTGCGGGTTCATCGCCACGTTGTCAGCCGGACGGGTTTCCGGTTGGGCCATGGCAGTTGACCCAAGGCTCAGCCCCCCAGCCAGTATTACAGCCTGGAGGCGTTGCCAGACGCACGTAATCTTGCTGTTGCTCCGTGTCATGATGCCCTCGTGTTCGTTTGTTTCCTGAGTCCCTGCCCTGAAAACAAAGTGTTCGGTACGTCCATCGGTGAAGTCGAAATGGTGGGGGTCTCCAGCGCTGGAAGGTCAAGGCCGCCGGCCAGATTTGCGCTCGTCAAGCATGCATCAGCCGAAGGGGGTGCGGCAATAATGCGCTTGACCCTCCAGCGCTGGATTGTCGGACAAGGCCGCAAAACCGGAAATCCGGAGGGATTGGAATGATACCGGAAATCGGGCAGTTCGCCCTGGCGCTTGCCCTGGCCGTGTCCTTGGTGCAAAGCGTATTTCCCTTGATTGGAGCAGCACGGAACAATGTCATGTGGATGCGATCGGCATCTGCGACCTCGGTCCTACTGACAGCGCTGGTTGCTATCGCCTTCGCCGCTCTGATGTGGTCCTTCGTGGTCAGCGATTTCACTGTGCTAAATGTGGCCAGCAATTCTCATTCGCTGAAACCGATGCTTTTCAAGGTGGCTGCGACCTGGGGTAGCCACGAAGGGTCGCTGCTGTTGTGGATTCTGATATTGGTGATTTTCGGGCTGGGTGTGTCTCTGTTGGCTCGGAACATCCCACTGAAACTCAAGGCGCGCACTCTGGCAGTGCAGGCCTGGATCAGCGCGGGGTTCCTGTCATTCATGCTGTTCACCTCGAACCCGTTTGACCGGGTGTTTCCGGCACCGCTGGATGGTCAGGATTTAAATCCGCTGTTGCAGGATGTCGGCCTGGCTATGCACCCGCCGTTCCTATACCTGGGTTACGTCGGCTTCTCTATCGTATTTTCTTTCGCCGTGGCTGCCCTGATTGAGGGGCGGGTCGATCCGGCATGGGCGCGGTGGGTCCGACCCTGGACATTGGCGGCCTGGGTGTTTCTGACACTTGGTATCGTTCTGGGCAGCTGGTGGGCCTATTACGAACTGGGTTGGGGCGGCTGGTGGTTCTGGGATCCGGTCGAGAATGTCTCGTTTATGCCCTGGCTTGCTGGCACAGCGCTGTTCCATTCGGCCATTGTGACCGAAAAGCGCGGCAGCTTCAAAAGTTGGACGATCCTACTGGCCGTTTTGACCTTCTCGTTGTCCTTGTTGGGGACATTCATTGTCCGCTCAGGCTTGCTTACATCGGTCCATGCGTTTTCGGTCGATCCCGAACGCGGCATTTACATCTTGGCGCTGTTGGCTGTCGCGATCGGTGGTTCATTGACGCTGTTTGCCATACGCGCACCGGAGATGGAGGGCGGCGGTCTTTTTGCCCCGATCAGCCGCGAGGCCGGTTTGCTTATTAACAACCTGCTGCTGGCCACCGCAACGGCGACGGTTCTATTCGGTACGCTTTATCCGCTTTTGCTTGAGGCTGTGACAGGTGAAAAGATTTCGGTTGGACCACCTTATTACAACGCCAGTTTCGTGCCGATCATGCTGGTTCTAGTCGTTGTAATGGGGATTGGGCCGCTGTTGTCATGGAAGCGGGCGGATTTGCGCGGTGTTCTGTCCCGGCTCAAATGGGTGGCCGGGGTTAGCCTGCTCGTAGCGTTGCTTGTGTGGTATCTGGATACCGGCGGCCCAGCCTTGGCGGTAGTGTCGATCGGCCTTGCGGTTTGGTTGCTGGGCGCTGTGCTGACAGAGTGGGCCAGCCGAATTAAGCTGGGTGAGGCACCGTTGGCCGAGTCCCTGCGTCGGGCCCGCAGCCTACCGCGTTCTCATTACGGCATGGTCGTGGCCCATGCGGGGTTGGCTGTCTGTATGATCGGCTTTATCGGGTCCAGCGCTTGGAAATCCGAGGTCGTGACTTTTGCCGAGCCCGGAACACAGATTGAGATAGCAGGGTTCGACGTGCGTTTTGACGGTGTGGAACAGCTTCGCGGTCCGAACTATCTGTCTCGCGCGGCCACACTGACGGTATTTCGCGATGGCGCTTATGTCACCACGCTTCAACCCGAGCGCAGGGCCTATCTCGTGGCGGGTACCAGTACGACCGAGTCAGCAATTCGAACGACGTTGGCAGGGGACCTTTACGCCTCAATATCGGAACCGGCGGCGGAATCAGAACAGAGCAAATGGACCCTGCGTATCTTGTATGAGCCATTGGTGGTCTGGATCTGGATAGGTTCAGGATTGTTAGCATTTGGTGGTGTCTTGTCACTCTCCGATCGGCGTCTACGCGTCGGTGCACCACGAAAACGGACTGGGCAGAGCTCCGTTGCGGTGGCGGCGGAGTAGGGCAATGAAACGTCTATTTGCACTGTTCCCAATTACGATTGCCGGCATCCTGGGTGCCTTCCTGCTATGGGGACTGAATCCCGATCGCGATCCAAACGAAATCCCGTCTGTTTTGATCTCGCAGCCGGTGCCTGAGTTCGACTTGCCGCCGGTCGAAGGGCTGGATACCCACGGGCTGTCCAGTACCGATCTGGTGGAAAATGACGGGTCAGCTCCGATCGTGGTCAACGTGTTTGCGTCCTGGTGCGTGCCCTGCCGGGCCGAACATGCGGTGCTGACGCGTATGGTACGCGATGAGGGCATTCGCCTGATGGGCATTAACTACAAAGACAAGCCGCAGGACGCGCGGAAATGGCTCGACGATCTGGGCAACCCTTATGAGCGCATCGGTTCCGACCTGGACGGCCGAGCCGGGATCGAATGGGGGATTTCCGGCGTGCCGGAGACCTTTGTGATTGATGGCGCGGGCAAGGTCGTATTCCGTTTTGTCGGCCCGGTGCTGGGCGACGAGGCAATTTCAAAGATGCGCACCGCGCTGGATCAGGCGCGGGCGGCCGGAGGAGAGGCGTCATGATACGTCGCATTGTAATTACCGCGGTCACTCTGGCGATGCTGGTGTCGCAGCCGGCATTCGCGGTTGAGCCCGACGAGATACTTGCAGATCCGGTATTGGAAGAGCGGGCCCGGGCGATTTCGAAACAGGTGCGATGCGTGGTGTGCCAGAACCAAGACATCGACAGTTCTAACGCTGGCGTGGCGCGCGACCTTCGTCTGCTTGTGCGCGAACGGCTGGTGGCAGGCGACACGGACCAGCAGGTTATGGACTTTCTGGTTGCGCGTTATGGCGACTATGTTCTGTTCAACCCGCCATGGAAGCCATCAACTTACATTCTGTGGGTTGCGCCTATCGTCATCCTGGGGCTGGGTGGTATCGCGACTGCAGCGGTATTGACCCAAAATGCGCGCCGATATCGGAAGTCGCGAAAACAAGAGACGGAACGCGGCGCGAGCGAAGAACGGAATCCCGAAAACCATTCACTCACGGAGCCGCACGCATGATCTGGATTATCTTTTCATTCATGGCCGTGGCGGTGTTTCTGACGCTCGCCCTCTCCGGCCTGGGGCGCAAGACCTCGGACTTGTCGAGACGCGAAAGCGCCTCTGCCATCTTTTCCGACCAGATCGGCGAAGTGGAGAAGGACCTGGAACGAGGAATTATCTCAGCCGAAGAGGCCAAGGCCGCCAGAGCCGAGATAGAACGTCGCCTGAAGGCGATTGACCGGCAATCGGACGACAAAGCGATAATGGGCCATTCCGGGCGTGCGCTGATTTTACTTGCCGCGCTGGTAGTTCCAGCGCTCGGAGCCGGTCTTTATTGGCAACTGGGTAGTCCCTACATCCCCAGCCAGCCATTTGCCCAACGCGAGGGGGAGCAGGCCGAAGCCCGTGAAATCGCCGACCTTGCCGTGCGCCTGAAGTCGCGGCTTGAGGCGGATGAAACCGGCGGGCCAACCGAGGGATGGGTGTTGTTGGCTCAGACCTATATGCGTATGGGACGCTTTGGAGATGCCGCAGACGCGTTCGAGGGGTTGCTGGACCGACCCAATGCGAATTCAGCGCTGGTGTCGCAATATGGCGAGGCGTTGGTCTATGCCGATGACGGTGTCGTTACGCCCAAGGCCGATCGGGCGTTTGAACGAGCCTTGGAACTGGACCCATCGAACCCAGCAGCGACATTCTACAAAGCCATTGGTCTGGAGCAGGCTGGATCGCCTGATAAGGCCTATGACCTACTGAAGACGCGGATGGACGCCGAAGAGGAGTTCCGGCCATGGATGGAGAGTTTTGTGGCCCAGCTTAACCGCATCGCCCCGTCGATCGGACGGGCTCCGGTGAATCTGGCGGCTTTTGCCCCTTCCATGCCCGGCCCAACTGCCGATCAGGTGGCGGCGGCCGAGGAGATGTCAGACGAAGACCGGCAGGCCTTCATCCGCTCGATGGTCGAACGGCTTGCGAGCCGGATGCAGGAAAACCCAGGCGATCTGGACGGCTGGATGCGGCTGGGCAACGCCTATTCGGTGCTGGGCGAGACCGACGGCGCCCGGAACGCCTATGGCAGGGCAAGGGATCTGGCGGATGACCTGCCGCAGGGGGATCCGCGCAAGGTGGCAATCGACCGGGCATTGCTGGAACTGGGGGGTTGATTCCCGCAGCCCGGCGTGGATCGGGCCGGCGCCGACTTCGCGCTGATGCCCAGTGAGCCATCTGGAAAATTCCGGTTTAGGCTATCGCATGCCGATCTTTAGGAGGTTGAGACCATGAAAGTTGAAACGTTTTCTGATCTAATTGTCTGGACGCGGGAAATGCATCATTGGCTCGCCGAATGTTTGGCCCACTGTTCGACACAGTCAGAGCAGGAGCTGGCCAGGATGTTGCTTACCTACCTCGCCGATCATGAGGCTGCTCTGGAGAAAATCGTCGATGGTTTCGTGAAACGAGCCGATCCCAAAGCGCTCAACACCTGGGTATATGACTATTTGGGCAATGAGCCGATCGACCCACATCGCGCCTGCGACAGGCCGTTCGCACAGATGAGCGTCGATGAGATCTGCGAAGCGGTCTTCGATCTTCACAATCAGGTGATCGACTTATATCGGTATTTGCACGGGCGTGCCGAGATACCCGAGGCACGCGAACTCTTTCAGGCGATACTGGATATGGAAGAGCACGAGACCATGCGTTTAGCGCAGCAGAGCAACCGCGTCCGGGATATGTGAACTCCGGGGTCAGGATCCGCTTTCCACGGCTCCGCCCGCAATCGGCGCGGCCTGTTCCATCGCGTCGAGAATGGCGTTCGTGGTCAAGATCTCTGGCAGGGCGATGCCTTCGGGGGCCGACGGGCCGTAGACGATGTTGAAGGGGATCCCGAACCGTCCATTGTCCTCAAGGAAACGGGCGATCACATCGTCGGGGCGGGTCCAGTCGGCCTGCATCGGAATTGCTTTGTCCGATTGCAGTGTTGCCAGAACCTCGCCGCGTTCCAGCACCAGCGCTTTGTTGGCCTTGCAGGTCAGACACCAGTCGGCTGTGACATCGACGAAAACCACCTCGCCGCGCGACACAAGGCGGGCGATTTCGGGGCGGCTGAAGGTAATCCAAGGGATCTCTCCGGCTGGTTCAAGCAGCCTGGACCGGTCTTTGCCGGCAATCGCAACCGGTGCGGCAAACGCTGCGGTCAGCGTCAGCAACAGGGCTGTCCAGCGCAAAACGGGTGGCATCATCGTACTTTTCCAGATCAACAGGACCAGAACAGTTGCAGCCAGCACGGTAGCAGTTGCAGCAGTGTCTCCGGCCACCCCGACCATCACCCAGACCAACCAGCCGATCGTGGTCAGCAGTGCCGCCGACAGGGCCCATTTTAATCCCACCATCCAACGCCCCGGTTTAGGCAGAGCGGCGGTAAGTTTCGGGTGCACTGCAACCAGCAGGTAAGGAATGGCCAGCCCGACCCCCATTGCGGTGAAGATCGCCACGATATCCACCGGTCGGCCGGTCAGGGCAAAGGCCACCGCCGTGCCGAGGAAGGGGGCCGAGCAGGGCGTCGCCAGAACTGCTGAGAAGGCTCCGGTCAGGAAATCCCCGACCAGCGACACGCGGCCCTTTTCGACATGGGCAAGCCGGGTGTTCAGCGACTGCGGCAGCGTGATCTCGAACAAGCCCGCGAGGCTGGTTGCAAAAACCGCCAGCACCACGATCATCACCGCAAGGAAAAGCGGATTCTGGAACTGGATGCCCCAGCCGACGGAATAGCCCAGCGACCGCGCCGCAATGGTGATAGCCGCCAACAGCCACATGAATGTCAGGATTCCGGCTGCCGAAGCCAGGAACCCGGCGCGAATCTGAGCCGCAGAGCGGTCGCGAGCCTTTACCGCCGAGGAAAGCTTGATCGAAAGCACTGGCAGTACGCAGGGCATGACATTCAGAATCAACCCGCCGCCCAGCGCCAGCAAAATGATCCAGACCAGCGCGCTGGCTGAAGTTTCGGCGGCCGCGATCTCATATGGTGGCGGGGTAGGGGGAGCGTCGGTACGGGGCGAAAACTCGGCCACGCGGTTGGTGTCGGTAACCGTGACGGACAAGGCGGGGGGGTCCTGTGCCAGAGCGAGGACCGGGAACTGCACCCATAGCTGACGCCTGTCGCCAGCGAGCCGGATGTCGGGTGCACCAAACGCGGTGTCACGTCCCATGTCGGGAAAGACATCAGGCGCATCAAAGGGCAGGTCGCTGGTGAAATTCAGCGTCAGCATCTCGGACTCGGTATCCAGGGTCGCGGCGTCGGACTTCATTCCGCTTGTGTTTCCCGTGGTTGGCACCCGCGACAGAAAGGCATTTATAAGCCGGGCCGAGTCCTGATCCCGACCCGTTCCCTGAGTCAGCGACAAGTCCAGCGAAAACTCGACCGGCACACAGATATCGGAACAGATCAGCGTTGTCACAGCGGCCTTCAAGTCAACTGGCGCTCCGGGGTTCTCGAGTGTGACGGTCAGCGGAAAGACCACTTCGTCCTTGTACCCGAAATTCTCGATCCCGAAGGCGCGAAAACGGATCGGCGCGGGCCAGTGAAACTGTACGTCGCTGACGTTTTGCGAGCCGTTCCAAGTGATCTTGGGCGGAATTCCCACCTCACCAGGCGACTTCCAGTAGGTTTTCCAATCTTCGCCCAGTTTCAGATGCAGTCCTGCAGTGATCGTCTTGACGTCAGGCGCGATCCCGTCCTGCGCGGTAATTATGTGTGCGACCAGGGGCTCTGATTCATACGCTTGGGATGTAGCTGCAAGGCTTGTCCCGGCGGAAGTCTGGCCAAAGATTAACCCCAAGATCATAATACATAAATTTAGGAGTGTTCTTGCCATTGCGCGTTGCCATCGGTTGTTTTGCACCCGTCTCTGCCAGATTCCAGCGCTGGAGGGTCAACGAGCCGGAATGTCACATCCCCACGATCAGCTCACGAAACCTTCGCGCCCGTCTTCGCAGATGAAATAGGCCCCGCCATCCGCGCCCTCCCATTGAACCCGGCAACCTTGGGGCAGGGCGTATTCAGGCTGCGGCGGTTGCAGCGGGCATAGTTTAGGGCGTGGTGCGCAAGCCGCCAGCGAAAGAGCGGCCAGCGACATGGCGGCCAACCTTGAGCACCAAAGCTTCATGATTGAAGATTATTGCCGGTGTACTGGGTTCGGTCCGACCGCGGCGTCTGTTGCCTTTGGTCTTTCCGATTCAGATTTGTTCGAATGACAGGATTTTTCCATCGCCTTGTGCATAAAGAAATGGGCTCCGAGGCACAGGATCAACGGTGCGAAAAGACCCAAGGAGTCAGAAAGCCCACCAACCGTCCCGCCGGCGATCAAGTAGAGAGCGATCGGCGTTATCATGGCAATGCAACATACCATCATGCCCCATTTCATTATCTTGCCGCCGCTAACCGGTACTGACGCCTGCGGCGCGTTTGCAGTCTGTTTTTCTTTCACATTCAACTCCAAAATTTGGATTGGAGACCTCTGCTAACGCCTTCCCACGATGGAAGGTCAAGCTGTTTTGGCGCGAAGCGAATTTGACGCTGTCAAACCAGTCCAGCATTTGCTTGGGCCTTACTTGGTGCATAGACACGGCCGGAACAGGGAAGTTTTTAGGGGTATGAACAGCAGGCATTGTCGTCCCGACGCCTGGTGAAGTTTCAGGTTAAACACGAAGCTGCCTAGGTCACTTTAAGCCTTGAAAACTCGCGGGTGGGTCGAAGCGATATCGAACGAATAATTGAATGGACAAATCTTCCCCCGTCGCGGATTGTCTAATCCCCTGGGTACTAACTCCAGACACCAACCAGCCAATAGGAGCGCTATCAATGCTGACCAGACGACATTTTGTTGCAGCCTCGCTCGCCATTTTCTCTCAGCCGGTTTTTGGAGTGACGTCGGCGGCGGCCTCGCAATGGTCGGAGTGGGATGCGCAAGTAACTCCAGCCAATTTTGATCCCGCAACATCCAATCCCTGGGGTTTACACCCACGTTTCCTGCCTCAGCGTGTGCAAACCAATCGACCACTTACTCCGGGTGACATTCATGTCGACGCGGTGGCACGATATCTGTATTTCATCGAAGACGGTGGCACAGCAATGCGTTACGGCGTAGCCATTGCCCGAGGCAATCTTTACGAGCCCGGAGTCTACACGATCAAGCGAAAGGCCAAATGGCCGCGTTGGACTCCTACAGCCGAAATGATTGAGCGCGACCCTGATGAATATGCGCAATTCGCAGATGGTGTGCCCGGTGGGCCGACAAACCCATTGGGATCAAGGGCGTTTTATCTGTTCGAAGGTGGTCGCGACACATACCTGCGAATTCACGGAACGCCTTATCCAAGATCTATCGGAGGTCGCGCAAGTTCTGGCTGCGTAAGGATGGCGATGCCACATATCATCGGGCTTTATGATCGTGTCAGGCCAGGGTCCACGGCTCATCTCTACCCTCCCGAGCGGCTTCTGACCGCGACCAGCTGACAGGCGCTTGTCAGGCGCGCGTACAGATTGGGCGCCCTTCAATAGTCCTAAGTGGTAGGTAGGTTGTTTCAACTGGCCCAACATAGCGATACCAATAGCAACCGTCCTCAGGCATGATTTTCACTGCGTTCAGGTCCTGGCCCGGAGCAGCAATCTGGGCTACGGCGTCAGGAACTTGGGAAAGCGTTCCGGGCTCGCTATCTGCAGATATTGACGTTGTTTCGGTACAAGCGCCGATGAACAAAAGTGCGGCCAGTGCTTGGAAAGCTTTCCTGAAGGACATGGTGTTTAGTCCACTGTGATTGTCATTTGTAGTGCCTGCTACCCTCGCATCGACGGGTGATCACATCAATTCACCAAGAACTAAGCAATTGTTAGCGTTGCTTTTTTGTGTTCGGTTGATTCAAGAAAGTCAGGTTTTGCTTAAAGCAGCCTGGAGTTACGTCCAAGAAAAATTGCTTTTCCACAATGACTTGATGATTTGGGTCCGCCTTCTAAGGAAATATCCCTGCGCCAACGGCAACGACAATTCAGACGAGACATCCCATATGAAATGTCATTTGCGTGTTGACCTTCCAGCGCAGGAACCGGGCATACGAGTTATTTGAGTCGGAAAAAAAGAATAAACTTTGGGATGGCAGGCATGAAACGGAGCAAAGAAGGAAAGGTTGTTACGCGACGTGGAGTGATTGCCGCGTTTGCTGCGACGACGCTTTTTCCAGCACCGGCCGTTTGGGCCCAATCAACGGCAACTGAGGGGACGCGCCGCAATGTTTCCTCATTCCGCGTTGCTAAATGGCAGGACCACTTTGATACGCTTAAGAATGGTGTGATCCTGTCCGATACACAGTCCAAGGTCCTGCAATATTGGTCGGAAGACGAAAGCGTCTACCGAATGTATCCAACCAGCGTACCGCTGACGGAAGACCTTACAAGGCTGGGCTACACCACAGTTACTCGCAAGGTCGAAGGGCCGTCTTGGCGACCGACACCAGCAATGAAAAAGCGCAACCCCGCTTGGCCCGATTATGTGGGCCCGGGTCCGGAGAATCCTCTGGGGACACATGCACTTTATTTGAGCTGGCAATACTACCGGATCCACGGCACCAACGACACGCGCAAGATCGGGAGAAGATCCTCCAACGGCTGCATTGGCTTGTACAACGAGCAGATTGCGGAATTGTTCGAACTGGCCACTGTGGGCACTCAGGTAAAACTGATCTGACCTTGGTCAGGCCGATTTTTTTTGCGCGCGTTGAACCTAAGAACTGACAATCATGTGAAGAACAGAGATGGATAAACTTACACTCTTGATCGGCGGAGTAGTGATCGCAGGCGCCGCCGCGTTCGTCTACAACTTAAATCAGCAACCAACAGGTCACTCGATGACGCCGCCCGATACGTCAGCACTGGAGCAAGGAGACCCAATCGAAAACGTCACTCTGCCGGACCAGCTAAGCGAATTTGCGGCCGTCGGCAAAGTGGCATTCGACGCCAAATGCTCGGCGTGCCATGGCGCGAATGCAACAGGTCTGGAAGGCCTTGCACCACCTTTGGTGCATAAAATCTATGAACCAAGCCACCATTCGGACGAGTCATTTTATGTGGCAGTCCAGAATGGAGTTCGGGCACACCATTGGAAGTTCGGCAATATGCCGCCGGTCGATGGCTTGACCCGTGCGGATGTGAAGGGCATCGTGGCGTATATCAGAGAGCTGCAGCAGGAAAACGGGATTTTCTGAAGGTGACGAGCCGAATGGGCAGTGCAATTCGTTACATCATACTGTCAATGGTGCTGACCATTGGCGGGCTGCTTGTGACGGCCGATTCTGCTCATGCACATGGCAGTGGTTCTCAGCACGTGATTGACCAAACGGACTCCGCGGACGTTGAGCATGTCAAGCAGGGTCATCCCGGACATTGTCATGGCGGAACGATTTGCAACGCTGTTGGTCTATTTTCGATGGGTCCACCACCGCCTGGCCCCCAAGATACTGAACAAAGATACTCGATCCCTCGAGCCCAATACCGGGTTCTCGGTATCGCGGCGTTTGACCCACCACCGCCGCGTGTCCTGATCTGACCAGTCGAATTGCGCTCAACCTGGGCGCGTCGAAGCAGACGACAAGGACAAAACAATGAACATTCTGAAAATGACCACAGGCGTTGCCCTGGTTTCTCTGTTTGCAGCCGCCGCCCTGGCGCATGGTGGCGCAACCGGCATCGTCAAAGAACGCATGGATGGTATGTCCGCGATGAAGGACAGCATGAAGATCCTTACGCCGATGATGCAGGGGAAAACGCCCTACAATGCGCAAACGGTACGAAGCGAGGCCAAGAAAATCGGGCGTCACGCTGGCGAGAGCATGACAAAGCTGTTTCCAGAGGGATCTGATGGCAAACCCTCGGAGGCCAAATCGGAGATCTGGCAGGATTGGGGTTCATTTGCAGAGTTAGCCAGGCAGTTGGAATCCTACTCTGAAGGCCTTGTGCTTGCGGCGGACAACGGGTTGATGATGTCCGGGTCGGGCCATGGTTCGGGCATGATGGGCGGCGCATCCATGATGGGTGGCGGTTCTATGATGGGTGCCGGAATGATGGGCGGCAGTCCAAACCAGGCACAACTTTCTGAAATGCCGGCAGATGGTGTGTTCATGATGCTGAGCCAGACATGCTCGGCGTGTCACACGCAATTTCGGTCGGAATAGGAATGCGTCATGAGACCGATATTCCGATTGGGCCTTGCTGCCGCCGTAGCGGCGTCAGCGGGACTTGTTGCTGTGATGGCTTGGCCGATTGGCCAGCCCTTACAAGCTCTCGACATTCAGGGTGACGTTAACCGCGGGGCGTATCTGGCAAGGGCAAGTGGTTGTATCGCTTGCCACACAGATTTTGCCAAAGGGGGCGCGGCCTTGGCCGGTGGGGTGGAGTTGGATACCCCGTTCGGCACGCTCTTTTCGCCGAACCTGACCACAGATCCCGATCACGGGATCGGTGATTGGACAATCGAGGAGTTCGCCCGCGCGGTGCGTCAAGGCGTATCACCCGGCGGACAACCCTATTACCCGGCCTTTCCTTATCCATTCTATGCCAATTTCACGGATCAGGACATCGCCGATCTCTGGGCCGCATGGCAAACAGTTCCACCGGTAGCGGAACCGTCAAAAGAACAGGAAATGGCGTTCCCCTTCAATCAGAGATGGGGCCTGAAGCTGTGGCGCGCGGCTTTTCTGGAACCACCCCGCACTGATCCCGTGCCGGGCAATGACGAAGTGTGGAACCGGGGCCGGCTACTGGTCGAAGGTGCCACACATTGTGCGGCCTGCCACACCGGGAGGAACCTGGCTGGCGCAAGAAATTCGGACACGGAACACTTCAAGGGAAGTGACTCTCTGCCGGGCGGTGACAAGGCACCGGCCATCGACTTTGAGACCCTGCAAAAGCGTGGTTGGACGGTAGATGATTTGGCCTACGCGTTGCGCACCGGCGTCATGCCTGATGGCGATGTCTTCGGCGGCGCCATGGGAGAGGTCGTAAACTATGGCACCAGCTTTCTGACAGACGAAGACCGGAAGGCAATGGCGACCTATCTGCTGGATGTGCACGACGGGGGGTAATCGAGTGAGAGATCAAATTTTCTTTGGAGGGAAGTCCTCATGAAGCTCAATCGCAGGCAATTCGTTGCAGGCACGTCGGCACTAATCGCAGTGCCGACTATCGGGAGGGCGGCTACCGCCCCCCGAATAATCGAGGCGCGTTCAGGATTGGCACGTGTTGCCCCCGACAGCTATCCTGAAACCGAGATATGGGGATATGATGGCGGTGTTCCGGGCCCCGAAATTCGTGCCCGGCAGGGCGAAACGGTTCGCCGGACACTCCTGAACTCACTGCCTCAGCCTACGGCAATCCATTGGCATGGACTGCGGGTTCCAAACAACATGGATGGGGTGCCGGGTCTTACACAGGAGGCTGTACCAACAAGCGGCGAGTTTCAGTATGACTTGCCTCTGAAGGATGCAGGAACCTTCTGGTACCACTCTCATAACCAGTCAACGGAACAAGTGGCCAGGGGCCTTTACGGCGCGTTCATCGTCGACGAAATGGACCCGCCGGACACGGATCATGACATTACGATCCTGCTGGATGACTGGAGGTTGGGTCAGGACGCCCAAATCGTCGATGATTTCGGCGCGATGCATGACTGGACGCATGCAGGCCGAATGGGAAACTACGTTCACGCACACATATCGCCCATGACAGAAGTTCTGACAAACCAGCGTTTGCGACTTCGAATGGTCAACGTGGCAACTGATCGGATCATGTATGTCTCAGTAGGTGGCGCAAACGGGAAACTGGTCGCTTATGATGGCATGCCTGTAAGGCAGCCAGAGGATTTTGAAACCCTTGTTTTTGGGCCTGCACAGCGAGCAGACTTAATTGTTGATGTCACAGCGGAATCGAACGAAGCCGTTCAAATAACTCTTCACGAACGCGATGAATCGTTTGTCATTGCTGAAATCCCGGTTTCGGGAAGCGGTGCATCCGCAAACCGCGGTGCAATAGAAGCCCTGCCACCCAACCCTGTTTCCTTTCTCGAAGATGTTTCTGACGCTTTGACAATCCCATTAGTGATGGAAGGCGGGGCGATGGGCGGACTGCGTCAAGGCACTTTTAACGGCCAGGTCATGAGCACCAATGAATTGGTTCAGGAAGGGCAGATCTGGACATTCAACGGTGTCGCCGGGTTACCTGAAAACCCCCTTGCTGCCGTTTCGCGTGGCGACATAGTCCGGATTCAGATGCAGAACGACACCGTCTTTCCGCACGCTATGCACTTGCACGGGACGCACTTTCAGGAAGTTCTGCCAAACGGCAACCTAGGGCCGCTGCGGGACACAATCCTGGTTGACCGGATAGAAAAGCGGGAGATTGCGTTCGTTGCGGATAACCCGGGGGATTGGCTGTTTCATTGCCATATGCTGTCGCATCAGGCCGCTGGTATGAAGACCTGGCTGAGCGTGGCATGATGAACAAGAGTTCGGCGAAATGGGTGTCACTGGCTGCTGTAGTGATCATTGTCGCGGTCGCTGGCTGGGGCCTGAGTGGGCGTGCGCAGAACAGTGCATCAGCGGATTCGGCACGTGGTGCAGTTTTGTACGCCGAAAACTGCGCGTCATGCCACGGGGCAAATTTGGAGGGTCAGCAGGATTGGCAAACACCTGATCCGGATGGCGTCTTGCGGGCGCCCCCGCATGACCGAACCGGGCATACCTGGCATCACGGCGACAAGCTGTTGTTCGACTATACAAAGTTTGGCGGGGACCAAACTTTGAAACAGATGGGTGTCGCTGACGTCAAAAGCGGCATGCCAGGCTTCGGGGACACTCTGTCGGATCAGGATATCTGGGACATCCTCGCCTTCATCCAGGAGAGTTGGCCGGATCGGGAACGCAAGCTGCAAGAGCAACGCACCGAAGCAGAACAAACGGAAGGAAACTGATGTGAAACGAATACTTGCAGGCTTAGTCGCTATCGCCATGTCGATTGGCATTCCTATGGCACGCGCCGACGAGCTGTCTGACTCCGATGTAAAACGGCTGGCTCTCGAAGCCATTTTGGAAAACCCTGAGATCATCATGCAGGCGATTCAATTGCTTCAACAGCGCGAGGATCAGGCAAAAGCCGAAGCAATTGGAAGCGTCTTGGAAAATCAGCGTGAATTGCTGGAACAGGATCCGAATGCGCCTGTAATCGGAAACCCGGAAGGCGATGTAACCGTGGTCGAGTTTTTCGACTATAACTGCCCATATTGCAAACGCGCTGCCCCGGTCGTGAAGAACGTAATCGCGGGCGATTCCGATGTGCGAATTGTTTATCGAGAATGGCCCATACTTGGAGAAGGTTCCGACTTCGCGGCACGCGCTGCGCTGGCCTCACGAAACCAGGGAAAATACGAAGAATTTCATTGGGCGCTTATGGCTCTGAACGGTCGTGCCACTGAGGCCAGTGTACTGAAAGTTGTTCGGGAACTTGGCCTGGACGAGGATCAATTGCGCGCAGATATGGAAGCGCCGGAAGTCGACGCGCATATTCAGATTTCCATGGAATTGGCCCGACAGCTTGGCTTCAGTGGCACTCCTTCGTTTGTGATTGGAGATGCGCTTGCCCCGGGTCTGATCACCGAAGATGAAATGACCCGGTTAATCGTGGCAGTCAGAGACGCAAGATAGAACCAAGGGGGCGACAGCATGTGCGCTCCTAAGTTTATCATGCGATCGTGGCTTCGTATCCCTCGGACTTCAGCGCTGCAAGGATATGATCAAGTGAATTGGTGCTTAAGACACGTACCCTGCGGTTTTCCATGTCAAAGTCCAACTGTGCGGAGGAATCCACCGTGGCAACGGCTTTTTCGATAGCTGACTTGCAGTGCCCGCAGCTCATATCCGGGATATTTAGGGTCGTCATGGATGTTTGCTCCTGTGTTCCGTCGTCCCGGCTAAAGTATTCCAGCACAGGAAGGTCAAGTCGTGATTATTGGATCGTCAAAATTAGTGGCAAAGAAAGTCAGCCCCATCCCTTGACCTTCCACTTGCTGGAACCCTTATGTTTCCCGTCAGCAGAACATTGGTGGTGACAATATGACTGAAATTTCACATGCAAGGTTTCAAGTTCAGGGTATGAGCTGTGCGTCCTGCGTAGGGCGGGTTGAGCGCGCGTTGAAAGATGTGCCAGGGGTAGATGCCGCTTCGGTTAATCTCGCCAGCGAAAGCGTTCAGGTCGATTTCCGCGATCCAGCCGATAAAGCGGCCATTGCTGATGCGTTAAACAGCGCCGGATATCTGGCACGGACGGAAGAGGTAACGCTGGATATTCAGAACATGTCCTGCGCATCGTGCGTGGGGCGCGTTGAACGGGCATTGCAAGCAGATGATGGCGTCTTGTCCGCGTCGGTCAATCTGGCCACCGAAAGTGCAACTGTACGTTATGCTGAGGGAGTCACAACACCCGAAGCCATCGCGGCGCTTGCGGCATCTGCTGGCTATCCGGCGAGCCTGCGATCCGCGACGCAGACCGAACCACAAGACCGCAAAGCCAAAGAGATTCGCCAATTGGCCCGGCGAACAAGCTTTGCCGCCTTGCTCGCTTTGCCGGTCTTTATCCTTGAAATGGGCTCGCATGTTATTCCGGGCATGCACCACCTGATAGCGAGCACGATCGGCATCCAGAACAGCTATTACCTGCAATTCCTTCTAACCACGATCGTTCTTTTTGGGCCAGGTTTGCAGTTCTATACTAAGGGATTCCCTTCCTTGTTCAAAGGCGCGCCGGACATGAATTCTCTGGTGGCTCTGGGCACTTCGGCGGCTTATGGGTTCTCGCTTGTTTCCACCTTTGCGCCGGGTGTTCTTCCCGCCGGAACCGCAAACGTCTACTACGAGGCCGCAGCGGTGATCGTGGTTCTCATATTGCTGGGGAGGTTCCTCGAGGCGCGCGCCAAGGGGCGAACTGGTGAAGCGATCCGAAAACTGGTCGGTCTGCAGGCAAAAACAGCGCGCGTTGAGCGCGACGGATCGGTTGTCGAGCTACCGATCGAGCAGATCGTTGTAGGGGATATTGTGCACGTTCGACCGGGCGAAAAAATCGCGGTGGATGGTGCCGTAGTGACCGGCGCGTCATATGTCGATGAAAGCATGATCACCGGCGAGCCGGTTCCTGCCGAAAAGACCGAGGGCGCAACTGTGGTCGGCGGAACAGTTAATGGCGCGGGCGCATTGACGTACCGGGCTGAAAAGATCGGCGCAGACACTATGTTGGCCCAGATCATTCAAATGGTCGAACAAGCACAGGGTGCCAAGCTTCCGATTCAAGGCTTGGTTGACCGCATCACGCTGTGGTTCGTGCCGGTAGTGATCGCTGTGGCCGTAATGACTGTGCTGGTTTGGATGTTGTTCGGACCCGATCCTGCGCTCAGCTTGGCGTTGGTAGCCGGGGTTGCGGTACTGATCATTGCTTGCCCCTGCGCCATGGGGTTGGCCACACCCACCTCAATCATGGTCGGCACCGGCCGCGCGGCCGAGATGGGTGTCCTGTTTCGAAAGGGCGACGCCTTGCAAATGCTGCAGGAAACCACCGTTGTTGCGGTGGACAAGACGGGGACCTTGACCGAAGGGCGTCCGGAGCTGACCGACCTGATTGTGGCCGAAGGATTGGCCGAGGATGAGGTTCTGCGCCTTGTTGCTGCCGTTGAGGTCACATCCGAACATCCGATCGCCACGGCCATCGTGCGCGCGGCTGAAACCCGTGGTCTGGAGCTTTCGAAGCCAGAAGACTTCACGTCGATCACCGGTTACGGGGTAAGCGCCTCAGTCGAAGGCCATACAATCCTGATCGGGGCCGACCGCCTGATGAGTCGCGAAGGGGTTGAAATGGGCGCGTTGTCTGATCGGGGCGCTGAACTCGCAATCAACGGAAAGACTCCACTTTATGCCTCCGTAGACGGAGTTATCGCAGCCGTCATCGCCGTGGCGGACCCAATCAAGACCACCACGCCAGACGCAATTGAAGCTTTGCACGGACTGGGGCTGAAAGTAGCGATGATTACCGGCGACAATACCGCTACAGCCAAATCCATCGCGGCGCAGCTTGGCATCGATCATGTCGTGGCCGAGGTTCTGCCAGAGGGTAAAGTATCCGCGTTGCAAGATCTGCGCTCAAATGGCGGAAAACTGGCCTTTGTGGGTGATGGCATCAATGATGCCCCCGCTCTGGCGGCGGCTGACGTAGGAATTGCGATCGGGACAGGCACTGACATCGCCATCGAGGCGGCTGACGTCGTTCTGATGTCAGGCGACCTGACAGGCGTGGTCAACGCCTTCGATATTAGTCAGCGCACCATGCGTAACATCCGCCAAAACCTGTTCTGGGCTTTCAGCTACAACACGCTGCTCATACCGGTTGCAGCGGGGGTGCTCTATCCGTTTGGCGGCCCGTTGCTGTCGCCGGTTTTGGCTGCAGGTGCCATGGCGCTGTCCAGTGTATTTGTCCTGACCAACGCGCTGCGGTTGCGCTGGGTTAAGCCGATCAAAGTTGGGCGAGAACAGATCTCGCAGAATGAAGAGCAGGCGCTGCGATCAGCGCCTGCTGAATAGAATAGGAGAACCGCTGTGAATATCGGAGATGTAGCAGAACGTTCGGGTCTGCCTGCCAAAACCATCCGTTATTACGAGGATATCGGATTCATCAAACCCAGGCGCAGTCTGAACGGGTATCGACATTTCGACGAAAAGGAACTGCACAAACTGGCCTTCATCGGGCGGGCCCGCTCATTGGGCTTTACCATTGAGGATTGCCGTTCACTACTGGCGTTGTACGAGGACAAAGAACGCGCAAGCGCGGACGTGAAGGATATCGCCAAACAGAACCTAAAAGAAATAGATGCCAAGATCGCGGACCTGAAGGCCATGCATGCTACACTGTCTCATTTAATCGATGAATGTGCCGGAGACCACCGTCCCGACTGCCCGATCCTGAAGAACCTCGGCCAAACTTAGATGCGCTCATCGTATGAACTGCCTCCTATTTTGGCAGTTTGTTACGTGTATTCGCGGGAATCCGCTTCATTTCGATACAGCGCACCAACTCACCTGTTTTTTCCTCCGACTGGCTTGAACACTCGTTACGTTCGTCCTAACTGCACGGGATGAAGTGGAAGTTTTTCTCAGTGTTGCGAATGACGTTTCTGACATGCGTCTGCTTGGCGATGACCTTCGTCGGCACTGTTGTGGTCGCGAGCAGTGACGTCAAAAACAGTAGCACCTCTGAGCCTCACGGCGTTTCAATGGCTGCAAAGTCATCAGACTTCAAACACGACCATAGCGGTTTGCATCCGACGACTGGCCAAATCCACACGGATAGCCACGTAAATCACAGCGGAGAATGTCATTCCGGTATCTGTTGTGTTGGCGAATATCCGACCCACGTAGGACTTGCGGTTTTGGCTGAAGCTTTTGGCCAGAAAAACCGTAACATGGATTCCGACATCCACAACTCTCAAGCGCCTCTGACGCCCGATCGTCCTCCACAAATCTCCTAACATCCACAGGCCCGTCAGCGCGGGTTTTCATGTTGTTTCGGTTCGAGCATGCACTGCGACCGTCAGGAGATTATTATGCGTGGAAGATATGCGGCACTATCAGTACTTGCCTTGGCGATTGGCCTGGGTGGAGGTGTCTTTCTTGAAAGACTGTACCTGAATCCAATTGATCAGGGCCAGTCGAACGAACCAGAGGTCCTTTATTGGGTAGCACCGATGGATCCGAATTTTCGGCAGCCTGGACCTGGAAAATCGCCGATGGGTATGGACTTGATCCCGGTTTATTCTGGGCAGGAACCTACCGGCGACCCTGAAGAAGTCACCCTGAGCGCTGCGGAAATCAACGCAATTGGTGTGCGAACTGCGGTTGCACGCATGACTGATATCGAACCTCGCATCGAAACGGTGGGTTTCGTCGGCTTTGACGAACACCTGACCAATCACGTTCATACGCGTGTTGAAGGTTGGATTGAGCAACTGAAAGTTCGAGCGGTCGGTGATCGCGTTGAGAAGGGGCAAGTTTTATTTGAACTCTTTTCACCACTGATCGCAGCTGCGACCGGCGATCTTGTACGCGCAGTCGAAGCTGGTGACCCGCGGATTTTGGACGCGGCGCGCAATAAGTTGATCAGCCACGGTATGTCCGCTCGTCAGGTTGCTGAGATTGAGGCGGGCGGTGAGTTGGTTCGAAATGTGGAAATTGAGGCACCTCAAAACGGTGTCGTCATAGCTCTGAATGCCGCCGATGGCATGTACCTGCAGCCAGGCACGCTTGCTTTTTCGGTAACCGATCTTTCTGAAGTATGGCTGATCGTTGATGTATTTGAACGAGATATTGCACGTTTGTCGGAAGATATGCGCGCGATAGCAAGGTTCGAGCACCTACCCGGTCGCACCTTCGAAGGCGACATCGACTATGTTTACCCTGAGCTTGATCCGCAAACCCGAACTCTTCCCGTAAGGCTTAGTTTCGATAACACCGACGGCGTGCTGCGGCCGGGCATGTTTGGCAGTGTTAGCCTTATACCGGATGAAAGCCGAAATGTTCTCACTGTTCCATCAGAGGCGTTAATTCGTACCGGTTCGGCGGAACGCGTCATCTTAAAAACAGGCGATGGTACTTTTCGCCCGAGACTGGTGACTACAGGTCTTCGAGACAGTTTCGGCGAGGGGGGTCGAACAGAAGTTCTGCAAGGGCTTGAACCTGGTGAGGAAGTTGTCGCATCCGCACAGTTTCTAATCGACAGTGAAAGTGCTTTGAGCGCCGGTTTCACCCGAATGGCACCAACGGATACCGAACCAGCACGCGGGGCAGGCACCCTGGTTTCACTCGATGCCCAAAATCGTATGGCAACTGTTCGTCACGATGTTCTCGAAAGCCTCGATTGGCCCGCAATGACTTCGCAGTTTCCGGTGAGGTCTGGTGTTTCGCTCGACAGCTTGAGTGCAGGCGACGCAGTCGCTTTCGTGATCGCACGGGGTGCGGATGGGCTTCTGAGCCTGATGGAGCTTGCACCAGACGATGGTATTGCCGGAACTGGTGCCGGAATCGCGCGCGCCGTCACTTCAGACGGCAAATTGACGCTTGAGCACGGACCGATCCCCGAGCTCGGTTGGGCCGCCATGACAATGGATTTGCCTGTTGTAGGAGTAGATCTCACTACCGTGCCAATCGACATGCCAATTGAGTTTGATCTGGCTGAGGGAGAAGGGGGGATGTTCTCGATTGTGGCAATTCGCGAAGAGGGCTCGCCGCCGACGGATTCCGTTGAACCCGAAGAAACCGACACGCCTTCTGCTCCACCGATTGTAGTCACCGGCACGATCAACCTCGTTAATGCTGAGGCGGGAACGGCAACCATCACTCACGGGCCGATGACTGAGATTGGCATGCCCGGAATGACCATGGATTTCCCATTAGAACCTACATTGGACACAAGCATGCTCGAAGTCGGTTCTGAAATGACTCTGACTTTCGCGCGTGCAGATGGCATGACAATGGTGTTGGCTGCGGCAACGCCTATTGCACCGCCACTTCAGGTTTCTGGCCGGATTAACAGTATCGACCCGAACGCGCGTACCGCGAACGTAACACACGGTCCGATGACTGAGATCGGCATGCCGGGCATGACCATGGATTTCCCGGTTGCGGAGGGGATTGAGGTTTCTAACTTGCCTGTAGGGATTGATGTTTCTTTGATCCTTCGCCGCAATCCCGACTTTTCGATGACGCTGTTAGAGGTCGCGCTTGATGGGAGTGTTACGCAGTGATCACGGCCATCATTCGTTCTTCGCTCGCCAACAGGTTCGTCATCTTGGCCCTCGCATTCATGATAGGAGTTGCGGGTATTTGGGCCATTCGTGAGACGCCGGTTGATGCAATCCCGGATCTGTCGGATGTCCAGGTAATTGTTCGCACGCCATATCCCGGGCAAGCGCCTCAAGTTGTCGAAAACCAAATCACATATCCACTTGCGACAGCCCTATTGGCCGTACCCGGTGCAAAAGACGTTCGCGGGTTCTCGTTCTTTGGAGACAGCTTTGTATATGTTGTCTTTGAGGACGGGACGGACCTCTACTGGGCTCGGTCGCGTGTGCTCGAATACTTGGGCCAGATTACCGGCAGCTTACCTGAGGGCGTGTCACCACAACTTGGCCCTGATGCGACTGGGGTCGGGTGGATTTATCAGTATGCGCTGGTTGACAGAACCGGAAATCATGATCTGGCTCAGCTCAGGACTCTGCAGGATTGGTTTCTGAAATACGAATTACAAGCCGTGGAAGGCGTCTCAGAAGTCGCCACCATCGGCGGAATGGTCAAACAGTACCAGGTCGTCGTCGACCCAAACAAACTACGTGCCTATGACATAACACTTGCACAATTGAGGACGGCTATTCAGGCGGCCAACCGCGAGACGGGCGGCAGCGTCATTGAGATGGGGGAAGCCGAATTCATGGTCAGGTCCTCGGGCTACATTGACGAATTGTCAGACCTTGCAAGCGCGCCGTTGATGGTCAACGACCGTGGCGCCGCTCTGACGCTTGGAGACGTCGCTGAAATCCGTCTGGGGCCGGAAATGCGGCGCGGTGTCGGAGAACTCGACGGGCAAGGAGACGCGGTTGGTGGAGTAGTCATTCTGCGATGGGGTGGGAATGCGTTGGCAACGATCAAAGCGGTGGAGGCGCGCATCGAAGAGTTGCGCTCAAACCTGCCGGAGGGGGTCGAAATCATAACGACCTACGACCGATCTGGTGTGATCGAGCGTGCTATCGATAACCTCCAGAAGAAACTGACGCAGGAATTCATTGTCGTTGTTCTTGTGTGCGCGGCTTTTCTACTTCATCTGCGGTCATCCCTCGTAATTCTTCTGTCGCTCCCTCTGGGAATCTTTGCCGCATTTATTCTGATGAAGGCGCAAGGAGTAAACGCAAACATCATGTCGCTCGGCGGCATAGCCATCGCTATTGGTGCGATGGTCGACGCATCGATTGTGATGATCGAGGCGATGCACAGGCGGTTGGAAAAAGAAAAGCTCACAGCAGAGAACCGATGGCGGATTGTGCAAGAGTGCGCTTCTGAGGTGGGACCAGCCCTTTTTTATTCTCTGGCGATTATCACGGTTAGTTTTTTGCCTGTTTTCGTTCTGGAAAATCAGGAAGGTAGGCTCTTCTCGCCACTCGCTTATACCAAAACCTACGCCATGGCTGCAGCCGCCATCCTTTCGATAACGCTGGTTCCGGTCTTGATGGGTTACTTTGTAAGGGGGCGTATTCTACCGGAGCGAAAAAATCCGCTAAATCGCTTGGTTGTGTTCGTGTACCGCCCATTTCTGGACGCGGCAATTGCCTGGCCATGGGCAACAACACTGTTGGCCGGCGTTCTGGTGACGTCCATGTGGTACCCGTACCAGAGAATTGGCTCTGAATTCATGCCCGAGTTGAACGAAGGTGATTTTCTCTACATGCCGAGCTTCTACCCCGGGATCTCGACGGGAAAAGCCCGTGAGGTACTGCAGCAGACCAACCGCCTGATCGCGACCGTGCCAGAAGTCGAAACTGTTCACGGTAAAGTTGGGCGTGCGGAGACTGCAACCGATCCAGCACCTCTAACGATGGTGGAGACCACAATCCAACTCAAGCCGGAAGAAGAATGGCGCCCCGGCATGACAATGGAGAAAATCCGGAATGAGCTCGATCGTATCGTTCAGGTTCCGGGCGTTACAAATGTTTGGATCCAACCTATCAAGAACCGCATCGATATGCTTGCGACAGGTATCCGTACTCCTGTCGGTGTCAAAATATCCGGCACCGACTTGGAGGTCATTACAGATATAGGGATCGAAGTAGAGCGTGCGGTCGCTGATATTGATGGAACGGCTTCCGCCTACGCAGAGCGACCTGTTGGCGGGCGTTTCATCGAAATCGACGTCAAACGAGATGCCGCCTCCCGATACATGATGAGTGTTCGAGAAGTTCAGGACGTAGTGCAGACCGCAATTGGCGGTATGCAAGTGTCGGAATCTGTGGAGGGGCTGGAGAGGTTTCCTATAAACCTTCGGTACCCTCAGGCATGGCGAGACAGCCCGGAACGGCTCGAAAATCTTCCTGTCGTCACGCCGTCGGGTGCTCATGTGCCACTGTCCGCTCTCGCCGATATTCGAATAGTTGACGGGCCGGGAATGATACGATCAGAGAACGCTCGACGAACTGGGTTCGTGTTCATCGACATCGCGGGGCGCGACCTGGGCGGCTATGTGGCCGAAGCACAAGAGGTGGTTACAGAAAAGGTCGACCTGCCTCCAGGTTACTCGCTGACTTGGTCAGGGCAGTATGAGTACATAGAGAGAATGCAGGACAGGTTGACGATCGTTGCTCCTGCAACCCTGCTAATTATCACGCTCATGCTTTTCTTGGCGTTCAATCGGGTGATTGAGGTCGGGATAATTCTTGCGGCGCTCCCGGTCGCATTGGCAGGTGGGGTTTGGTTCTTATGGTATCTTAACTTCGATATCTCAATTGCTGTGCTCGTGGGCTTCATCGCGCTGGCGGGAGTTGCCGTGGAAACAGCGATTGTCATGTTGTTGTACCTCAATCTTGCTTGGGAGAAACGTCGAGGGCTGGCGCAATCGGAACAGCGAAAGCTGACACGTGACGATATCGAAGACGCGGTGTTCGAAGGAGCCGTTCTTCGGGTTCGGCCGAAGGTAATGACTGTAGCCACGATCTTTGCAGCACTGATACCCATCATGTACGGCACCGGTACAGGCTCTGAAATCATGCAGCGGATCGCTGCGCCGATGATTGGGGGCATGGTGACAGCGACCCTTCTTACGCTTTTTGTCATTCCCGCAATATTCGTGATTTGGAAACGGCTCGCGCTCAATCGCGTGAACCGAGAGATCTCCCACACGATCCAGGAAGTGCCCCCTGCGCTTCCGGCAGAATAATACCCACAACCTTGAAACAGGAGCATCTGATGAAAACTTTGACTGCAATTTTGGCCCTATTGGCCGTGTCTACAACATCCGGCATCGCGCAAACGAACCACGGCATGGACCATTCCAACATGCCCATGTCTTCCGAACAGATGGAAGGTGCGGTCCACGCAAAGGCTTTGGTGAACTCAATTGGCGACGAAACCGCTAACGTCAGCCATGATCCGATCCCCGAGATCGGGTGGCCCGCGATGACGATGGATTTGCAGCTTCTTGAGAATGCCCAGATGATGGGTGAGATCAGCGCAGGTGACGAAGTCACACTGATGTTGGTCAAAAGCGATGATGGTATGTATGCGATCGGCGCGATCATGAAAAACTGAGTCTGTTGATGCGGCAGCTATTCACCAATGATGTGATTGTTCGCCGTTTCAACGACTGTAGGAAATTCTATGAACTAAGAGAAATGGAGTAGGAGCCACTCAAGAACCAAATCGTATTTCAACGATCTGTGGCTCTGCTCATAAGTTATCAGTCCATTGTCGGTTAAAGGCGCTTTAAGCAATTCGTTGACTGATTGAAGCTCCAAAGCTCAGAAAATCTTCCGGCTATACTGATTGAACAGAGCAATCCAGGCAAGCAGTACACAAACTGCCAACGCTTCGGTATCTCCGGCCCGCGCCACTGCAGTTAAACTGCGCAAAATTCTGGAGCTACTTGCGCAGCCCAGTGGAAATCTGACCGACAAGCAAATCCCACCTAAAACATTTCACAATTGGAATGTGTGTACTACATTGTCGCCGAGATGACTTCACGCGGCCATTCAACGGACCAGCGTCGAATTGTCTGGGGCGTTGCCTTGTTGGTTTTTGCTTCAGTCGAAAACGCAGCGCGGAGCGGTCAAAATGAGGATATCTCCAGGGCGACGACTTGGGAAAACGATACGACATGACAGCTAACACAAGAGAGCACTGGGACGATGTCTATGGCGAGAAGTTTGACACCCAATTGAGTTGGCACGAGGATGATCCAGAGATATCGCTTGAACTCATCGAGTTGATCAGAGTGTCTAAGCCTTCATCCGTCATCGACATTGGTGGAGGTACATCTCGTCTTGCTGGAGCGTTGCTTGCGAAGGGGCTCCATGACGTGACAGTTCTCGATCTATCGCAGGTCGCGTTGGACACGGCCCGGGAAAGGTTGGGGCGCGCCGCTGAAACAGTCACTTGGATTTCTGCAGATATAACTTCTTGGGTCCCCGATCGCAGATATGACGTCTGGCATGATAGGGCGGTTTTTCACTTTCTCGTGGATACATCGCAACGCGCGGCCTATCTGGAAAGCGTGAAGAAAGGGGTAAAAATTGGCGGCCATGTGATCATTGCTACGTTTGCACTTGATGGGCCGGAGACTTGCAGTGGTCTCCCTGTCGCCCGCTATAGTCCGAGCGATATCGCCGTGCTTTTTGAGGAACACTTTGAACTCGTCGCGCATCGCCATCACCTGCACCAAACCTCTTGGGGGGAAAGTCAGTCTTTCCAGTTCAGTGTTCTCCGCCGCTGCGTTTGAGCCCACACCTGAAACTGGCCCAAAGCGGTACGCTTCCAATAAGCTTTCGGGGCATGCCGATTGTGTTCACAAGTTACGTTTGGCCCTCAAAAACTGGCAGAACCACCTTAGCGCACAAGCCGCCAGTTTCCCCGTTTAGCAATTCTATCGTGCCACCGTGCGACTGGATGATCGTACGTGCGATCGACAGCCCCAAGCCGGTTCCGCCAGTCTCTCGCGAGCGGGATGTTTCAAGCCGCACGAATGGGTCGAATACCGCATCGAGCATATGCTCGGGGATGCCGGGCCCCTGATCCTGGATCAATATTTTTGCCTCATTCCCCTCTTGCATGACTGAGACGTTGGCCCGGGCACCATACCGGCAGGCGTTTTCAATGATATTGCGCAGAGCTCGCTTCATCAGCATCGGCCGAAGCGTGACGGCCGGATTGTCTGCGACCGATACTTCAACCGTGTCACCGGCTTGCACAATGTCTTCGGTCGTTTTGGTTACGAATTCACCAATTGGGACGGTACTGGAAGGTTCGCGCGTGGCCACGCCCTTGGCAAATGACAGGGTGGAGTCCACCATCTCCTGCATTTCCTCGATGGTCTCGATCAGATGGTCACGGGTCTCCTCTTCCTCCACCAGTTCGGCGCGAACCCGCAATCCCGTCAGTGGCGACCGCAAATCGTGACCCAGCGCCCCCAATAGTCTGGTCCGATCGGCAACATAGCGAGTCAGCCTATCACGCATATGGTTGAACGCCTGCGTCAAATCTCGCACCTCGGTCGGACCAGAAACCGTCAGTTCCTGGACGTCTTCACCGCGACCAAACTGGTCTGCAGCCAGTGACAGGCGGCGCAACGGGCCGGTCAGCCGTGTCAGTAGAAACCAAATGGCTGCTCCAAGAATTAAAGTTGCAGTGAAACCGAAGCTGACGAAGGACTGCAAAGGCCATTGCAGAGGAGGGTTATGGAACCGGGTATCCACGTTGAGCCATTGATCGGTCGTCAGAGCGATCGACAGCTGCATTTCAATTGCGGAAACGTGATCACGCATCATTGCCATGTGCATTTCAGCCATTGTAGACGGAACACCTTCAACCGGCAGCATATCGGGAGAGAACTCATGCAACTCTACCCGGATGGGACGGTTTTCATAGCCTGGCAGAATTCTGCGGATTGTGTTTTCGACCGTCCCACCAGCGCTATGTCCGGTGTGATCGACTGCGGGCGTATCTGTAAGGCTGAAACGCACCAGTGGAGAACTTGCCGCCCGCAGGATCGCGTCGTGCATCTCGGGTGGAGCTTCTTCAATCAGCCGCGCGATGTTTGCGGCGCGTCCGGCGGTTTCCAGGCCAAGGGCCATGTGCACTGCCATTGAGCGTTCGTCGACGAACAGCCACAGGCTGACCAGTTGCGCGGCAGCCAGCGCGGCGATGATCAAAAGGATAAGCTGACCGCGCAGACTTTGGGCAAAGGCTTTCATCCCGTAAGCTCGCTCACGTCGGTCGACAGGCAATAACCGCCACCTCTTATCGTGGTGATGAGCTTCGGCCGCGTTGGGTCAGCTTCGATCTTGCGACGCAAGCGGCTGACCTGGTTGTCGATCGTACGGTCGAACAAGTGCGGGCTGCGGCCGGCGGTCAAATCCAGCAGTTCGTCTCGCGACAGGAGTTTGCGGGGCCGCTGCAGGAATACGGCCAGCAGCCGGACATCGGCGGTGGTCAGACTTTCTTCGGCCCCTTCGGCGGATATCAAGGTGCGACTGTCGGCATCCAGAACCCAGCTTCCAAAGGCGATCCGTTTGCCGCTCAGATCGCCAGCCGGGGGGACGGTGGTTTCGGAACGCCGCAGGATCGCCTTGATCCGGGCCAGCAATTCACGTGGGTTGAATGGTTTGGGCAGGTAGTCATCGGCGCCGATCTCTAAACCCACGATACGGTCGGTGTCATCGCTGAGGGCTGTCAGCATCAGGATCGGCGGGCCACCGGCCGCGGACAGGCGGCGACAGACCGACAATCCGTTTTCGCCCGGCATCATGATGTCGAGTACGATAAGATCAATCCGACCGGCCGCCAGTCGTGCGTCCATCTCGGTTGCGTCGCGCGCGGTACTGGCGCGCAACCCATTCTTTTCCAGATAGCGGCTGACAGCATCACGGATTTCGCGGTGGTCGTCGACAATCAAGATATGTGGTGCTTCAGTCATGGCGCAATCATAAGCCCCGGCGCGGTACAAATCCCGGCTTTTTTGTATCCCTTTGTATCAGTTGGGCGGGCTGCGACACAACGATACAAACCGGGTTGAGCAGGGGGGTGGTGGCGCGACCGAGGGCGGCCATATGCTTTGTGTAGAAACAAAAACCCGAGAGGTGAAAGTCATGAAACGTACCTTCACGCTGGCCGCTGGAGCCATTGCCGCGACTTTGATGGCGCTGCCCGCGCTTGCCGCCGGTCAGCATGGCAGCAGCGCGCAGATGCAGGGCCATGAGGGCGGCATGATGCAGGGTGCGCCCGGCGGCATGATGGGCGATCACGCAGGCATGATGCAAATGATGGTGAAAATGCATGGCCAGATGATGGGCGGCAACTGGCTGGCGGTTCTGGACATGGACGAGGACGGTCGCCCGAGCGAATCTGAGATCGCCGAAGGTCTGAAGGCCCGGATGCAGGCGCATGACGTCAATGGAGATGGCAACCTGTCGATTGATGAGTTCGAAGCGCTGCATTCCGGGATGATCCGCGAAACCATGGTGGACCGATTTCAGCATCTTGATGCCAATGGCGATGGCGTTGTGACCACAGGGGAAATCGAGAAAGGCGCAAAGACGATGTCGCCGAAACACGGCATGAAGGCCTCGAAACCTGTGACAAAGGCTTCTGAAACCAACAACTGAAACGCAACCGTGTAGCCGGGTCATCGCACTCGGCACAAACCACTGAGGAACAAAGCGATGATGGGCTATGGCGCTGGAATGGGGTTTGGAATGATCTGGATGTTGCTGATCGCAGTGTTGATCGTTCTGGCGATCGTAGCGCTGATCAAATACATCGCTAAGTGACCTCGGAATCCGTCACTCCCGTTTAGGGGTGGAGGGCTATGTCATAGGAGGAACGAAAGCTGGAGGGCCTGCACAGCAATAGCCGTTTGGTTTTCATCGCGGTTTTGATCGCGTTGCTGATCGCCACCATCTGGTTGTGGCTGTCTGGCGCGTTGGACGCAGGACTATCGCGCGAAGTCATTACTGCGTGGGTGGATTGGGCCGGCCCGTTCGGACCCGTTGTCATCATCGGCTTCATGACAGCCGCAGTGGTTGCCAGCCCAATCCCCAGCGCTCCGATCGCTGTCGCTGCCGGGGTGGCATATGGGCATGGGCTGGGAACCGCATTGGTTGCTATCGGAGCGGAGTTGGGGGCGCTGCTGGCGTTCCTGATAGCCCGTTGGTTGGGGCGCGACGCGCTGCGCCAGTGGTTCGGCGACAAGCTGGACTTGGGGTTGCTTGGATCGCAGAATGCCCTGATGTTGACCGTGTTCACCAGCCGCCTGATGCCTTTCGTTTCTTTCGACATGGTCAGCTATGCCGCCGGTCTGACCCGACTTCAATTTTGGCGGTTCGCACTGGCCACCTTGGCTGGACTCCTGCCGGCCAGTTTCGTTCTGGCCCATCTGGGCAGCCAGATTACCGAAACCGCGACAGGCGGCACCAGCCTTGCGGTTATCGGGCTTGGGCTGTTGACGGGGGCGCCACTTATCTGGTTGGCTTGGAAACGCAAGATGCCTGTTGGCTCTTCAGACCACGAATTGAGCCAGATCAATGCGACCGGTCCAAGCGGCCCTAAACTGTTGGAGAATGGAGGAAACCCTAAGTGATCCGCGCACAATGGATATCAACTGCGACACGGACGGCCCGAGCCATGGGCCGGCTGCAGGTCCTGTTGATCTGTGCGTTGGTGGTTTCGATGCTGATCTCTGTTGTGCCGTCCCATGCCGGGCATGACATCGCGAAGGCCGCCACCCAGGCCGAGCTTGTGATCGATGACAGCGGTGGGTATCCCGCGTCTCATCCATCAGAAGAATTAGACTGCTCAGTGCACCCGGGCTGCTATGCGATGGCAGTTATGGCGGCACCTGAATTGCTCTCGATGCGTATTGCTACGCCCGTGGCGCCAGAACGGTTCCGGCCACGCGCAAGCCTGCCGGTCGCACCACTACCACATCCGCCAAACCTGTCCTGAACGTGACCGGCAATGGCTCCGGAATCGCTCCGGGGTCTTGCCCAAGCCGTTGATTGCGGCCCAACTCAGTTCAGGACACTTACCATGCTTACCATTCTGTACTTTTTCGTCACGGGCGTGGTGCTATTCGCACTGTTGCGCCTGACCTGTGGCCCCTGTGTGATGGGGACACAAGAACATCATCCCGGTGTTCCGGTGACAACCCTTGGCTGGGCGCTCAGCCTGTTTCTGGCCGCAACCTACCTGCTGTGCGTGGCCTTTGACCTGATCTTTCCAAGTTTTGCCATGTACCGGGCTTGGATCGGCCTGATGCCCGGAATGACTTGGCTCAGCCTGCCCTCATTCCTGTTGGGACTGTTATGGGCGTTTCTCTACGGCTGGTACGCCGCGTTGCTGTTCGGCGGACTGTTCAATGTCTTTGCGGCTCGCACAAAACTCAACTGATTGAAAGGACAAAGCCATGAAGGCCATCGCTCTGACCCTGCTTTTGACGCCCTTCCTGATGGCCGTCATCTACCGGATTTTTCTGCACGTGCCCGCCAATGCGCGCGTTTCAGTTGACGAAAGGAAACCTAAATGACCCTGTTCAATCTGGCCGCAGGCCTGTCCGTCGCAGCTTTGACTGCGCCTTCGCTCACGCTGGCGGCAACCGTGTTCATTCCCGAAGGCAGCGCGGACTCGGTTCTGGTGATCGACTCCGAAACCGGCAAGACCGTCGAGCGGCTGCCGAGGCTCGTGGCGGTCCATGGGCTGGCCGGCGCGCCCGGCTTTAAGTACCTGGTCGCGGGCAGCTACGCAGAAACCGAGGCCACAACGCCACCAAAACCCGAAGGTATGTCCAAGGATGAACACGCTGCGCACCACGCCAAGCGCGATGTCACTGCGTTGCCCAAAGACAAGGGGCGGAGCCTGCTGACGATCCTTGATGCGGAAACACGCGAGGTCGTCCGCCAGATCGAGGTTCCAGGTGCGGTGCATCACACTGCGGTGTCGCCCGACGGGCGGTTCGCGGTGGCGACCCATCCGGGCGGTGACGGTATTTCGATCGTCGATCTCGATAAGCTCAGCTTCCTTGGTTTCGTAGCAACCGGGCCAATGCCCAACTATGCGGTATTCGCGCCTGACGGCGACAGGGTCTATGTCACCAATACCGGCAATGGTACACTTAGCGAAGTGGATGTCGTCAAAGGCTTCGTCGTACGCAACATGCCCGTCGGCGAAGGCCCTGAGCATCTTGTACTTAACGCCACCGGCAGCGCCGCCTTCGTAGCCGACAGTGATGGTGGCAAGGCCTTCCGCGTAGATCTTGCCAGCGGTTCTGTCACCGAAACCTATGACATTGGAGGCGAGTTGCACGGGATCGGCCTGTCCGACCGCGAGGGCGTACTGTTCGTGGCCGCCAAAGGCACCGACCGGTTGTTGTCGATTGATCTTGCTACGGGCAAACAGCGCTCGACCAACCTGTCACCGGCACCTTATCACCTGACGACCATACCGAACTCAGGCAAAGTGATGGTATCAAGCCGAACCGAACCGAAGGTCTGGATCGTCGATCAAGTCAGCCTGACGGCTATTACCGAAATGCCGATACTGGGTGAGGGCCACCAGATGGTTGTTCTGCCCTGAAGGACTGTGCCCGGCATTGCGTAATTAAACGGCTCTACGACCAAAGCTTAAACCAGGGAGCAGAACATGACAGAAGACCACGACATCAGAATCCACGCGAACGGCCCGACCGAGGTCGCTTACGTCTGCCCCATGCATTCTGACGTGCGTCAATCTGGGCCCGGCGACTGTCCCAAATGCGGGATGCACCTTGTGCCCGAGGGCGAGGTGGATGCGCATGCGCATCACCACCATTCCGCGCATCATGGCGCGACGGACGAGAACGGTGAATATGACATCGTTCCGACAGGCTATGACGGACCCGTATATACCTGCCCGATGCATCCGCAGGTGCGGCAAACCCATCCCGGGTCCTGTCCACTCTGCGGCATGGGGTTGGAGCTGGAAAGCGCGGCGATGGTGGACGAGGGGCCGAACCCGGAACTGGTGGATTTCACCCGGCGCCTATGGGTAGGTGCGATTCTGACGCTTCCACTTTTGGTTTTCACGATGGGCCCCTACGTTGGGCTGTCTGGTGTGCGAGAGATTTTTGGTGAGCGAACAACCCTATGGATTGAACTGATACTTGGCACTCCGGTTGTTCTTTGGTGCGGTTGGCCATTTCTGGAACGAGGGTGGAATTCGTTTCGCACCATGAACCTGAACATGTTCTCGTTGATTGCCATGGGGGTTTCGGCCGCGTGGCTGTTCAGCGTTGTCGCCGTATTGATGCCCCACATATTTCCGGACGGTTTTCGAGATTCAGAAGGCCATGTTGGGGTCTATTTCGAAGCGGCCGCAGTTATCGTTACACTTGTTCTGCTCGGGCAGGTGATGGAACTGCGGGCACGCGAAGGCACAGGAAAGGCAATCCGCGCTTTGCTGGACATGGCCGCAAAGACCGCCCGCATTATCCGCCCTGACAGCAGTGAAGAGGAAATTCCGCTTGAAGAAGTACAGGTAGGTGACCGCCTTCGCGTACGCCCCGGCGACAAGGTGCCAGTAGACGGCATTGTACTCGAAGGGCGCTCATCTGTTGACGAAAGCATGATCTCTGGCGAACCGGTTCCGGTCGAAAAGGTACAAGGCGAGCCGGTCACAGGGGCCACAATCAACGGCACCGGTAGCCTTGTGATCGAAGCAACCCGAGTGGGCTCTGACACAATGCTGTCCCAGATTGTCGAAATGGTGGCCAACGCGCAACGCTCGCGCGCACCAATTCAGAAATACGCTGACAAAGTGGCGGGCTGGTTTGTACCGGCGGTCATAAGTATAGCTGCGCTGGCCTTTATTGCATGGGCAATTTGGGGACCGGCTCCGGCGCTCTCCTACGCCTTGATCGCAGCGGTGTCGGTACTGATCATAGCTTGCCCGTGCGCGCTTGGCCTGGCCACTCCGATGTCGATCATGACGGCCACGGGGCGCGGGGCGCAGGCCGGAGTGCTGATCAAAAATGCCGAAGCGCTGGAGCGGTTCGAGAAGATCGATACTTTGATCGTCGACAAAACTGGCACGCTGACCATGGGCAAGCCAAAGCTTGTGGCTGTATTACCCGAACCTGGCCATGACGAGGTCGAGGTGCTGCGGCTGGCCGCAACGCTGGAGAAGGGCTCGGAGCACCCGTTAGCTGAGGCAATCGTCACAGGAGCCGAGGAACGTGGCGTAGCCCTGTCCGACGCCAGTGACTTCGAGGCGGTGACTGGTAAAGGCGTGAAAGGCACGGTGGATGGCCGCCCCGTCGCGCTCGGCAATCTGAAACTGGTCACCGATCTCGGACTCGAGGCGGCCGAACTGACGGCCAAGGCCAATGCGCGTCGGGATGACGGCGAAACGGTGATGTTCGTGATGCTTGATGGTTCAGTGGCGGGGTTGGTCTGCGTCGCCGACCCGGTCAAGGAAACAACACCAGCCGCACTCAAGGCGCTGCACGAACTGGGTTTCCGGATCATCATGGCGACTGGCGACAACGAACGCACTGCAAAGGCGGTGGCCGAACGTCTGGGTATCGATGAGATTCGAGCCGACGTACTGCCCGAGGACAAGGCCCGCATAATTCGCGAACTGCAGGAGAAAGGCGCAAAGGTCGCCATGGCGGGTGACGGAGTGAACGACGCACCCGCGTTAGCGCAGTCCGATGTGGGCATCGCCATGGGGACCGGTGCCGACGTGGCGATCGAAAGTGCAGGCTTCACGCTGGTCAACGGAAGCCTTGATGGCATCGTGCGCGCCCGTAGGCTGGCCCGCGCTACCATGCGCAATATCCGGCAAAACCTATTCTTTGCCCTGATCTACAACGCCTCGGGCGTTCCGGTGGCGGCGGGTCTTCTGTTCCCGCTTTTCGGCATCCTGATCAGCCCGATGTTTGCGGCCTTCGCTATGAGTGCTTCATCGATTTCAGTGGTGTTGAATGCGCTGCGATTGCGGGGGGCGAAGATTTGAGCACGCACGAGCATAGTACCCACGGCGCCAGTGGCGCGCTGAAGCCCGGATCAATCTCGCTGACCGGAGCCGTCGCCATGGGGACCGGCGTGATGATTGGCGCTGGGATCTTTGCACTTACCGGACAGATCGCCGGGCTGGCGGGGCCATGGTTTCCGCTGTCCTTCGTGGTCGGGGCCGTGGTGACGGTTTTCAGCGCCTATACCTATATCGCCATGTCCAACGCCTGGCCCTCATCAGGCGGCATCGCCATGATCCTGACCAAGGCATATGGGCCCGGGGCGGTTGCGGCGGCGGCCTCGCTGCTGATGGCACTGTCGATGGTGATCAACGAAAGCCTCGTCGCGCGTACTTTCGCGACCTATGCGCTCCGCCCGTTCAACATCGAGAGCGGACCGCTGGTGTCTTTGGTCGCTGTTGCGCTGATCGTCTTTGCCTATGCGGTGAACCGGTCGGGCAACCGGTCGGTGGGGTTGTGGTCGATCATCATGTCGGCGCTCAAGATAGGCGGGATCGCAATATTCGGCATCGCCGCACTTTGGGCTGCGGGCGGAACCTGGCAGGTTCAGGGCTCGGAACCGGCCGCGCCGCTGGGGTTCGTCGCCTCGGTAGCCCTGTCGATCCTCGCCTTCAAGGGCTTTACCACCATCACCAACAGCGGGGCCGAGATCGTCGACCCGCACCGCAATGTCGGGCGCACCATCATGATCTCGATCGCGATCTGCGCGGTGGTCTACCTGCTGGTCGCCCTTGCCGTCGGTGTCAGCCTGCCGCCCGAGCAAATCCGCGCGGCGCAGGACTATGCCCTGGCCGAGGCTGCCAGGCCGGTGCTGGGGCAGGGCGGGTTCTACCTGACCGTGGCGCTGGCGATGGTGGCGACGGCCTCGGGGCTGATCGCCAGCGTTTTCGCTGTGTCCCGGATGCTGGCGATGCTGACCGACATGAAGATGATCCCGCACAGCCATTTCGGCATGACGGGCAGCATCCAGTCTCACACGCTGATCTACACGGTCGTGATTGCGGGCCTGCTTGCGGTGTTGTTCGACCTGTCTCGCATCGCCTCGTTGGGGGCGTTCTTTTACCTGGTGATGGACATGGCGGTGCATTGGGGTGTCTGGCGACGCTTGCGCGGTCAGATCAAAGCCCGTGGATGGGTCTTGCTGACCGCCCTGGCGCTGGACTGCGTAGTCCTGACCGCGTTCACAATACTCAAGCTGCGCTCCGACCCGATGATCGTAGTATATGCCGTTGCTGGCATCGGCTTGGTCTTCGTCTATGAGCGCATCTTTCTCAAACAATGGATCATCGAAAAGGAGACAAATCAGCTATGACCCAATCAAATTTCGACGAAACCCGCGCCACACAGGAGACGACCGAAAGGGTCAGCTCTGACGTAACGGCCGAAGCGCCCAAAACCGAAGATCAGACGGCCAACGGTGCCAAGCGTAATTGGCTCCCGGTTGTCATTGCGATCGCGTTGGGCGCCGCTGTTCTGGGCTGGGAATACCGCGAGACACTCTATCCTTTGCTCAGTTCTCCGTTGCTGTTCTTGCTGGTCTGCGTGGGCATGCATTTCTTAATGCATCGCGGCCACGGCAAACACTGAGAACGGCGCCCTGTATGGCTGGCGGCTTTGCGGCAAGAACACTGCGCAACAAGGAGCAGCAACGGCCAACTGATCAGAACAAATTTGTAACCCAATAAGGAAGGGAAATTGCCATGTTAGCAAATCCAATTCGGAGAGCAGCAACTGAACTGCACCTGACGGCCGGTGCACTAACTGTAAAGGCATTGCACGGTGACACCGACGAAGATCACTCTGATGAATAGGGAATGGGGCATCGCGGTGAAGAAGAGGACCAAGGCGACTGATCCACCTCGTCCGAGTCCTATAATTCGATGAACCCGTCCTGACGCACAGGAGGAACAATATGTCTGAATTTTCTGAAAGACAGGCACCTTCAGAGCCTGAAACTCGGCGCGATTTCTTATACTTCGTCACCGGCGGTGCCGCCATCGTGGCCACGGGCGCGGCGGTCTGGCCACTTGTTAACAGCATGAACCCCAGTGCAGACATCTCCGCCCAAGCCGTTGTCGACATAGATCTTGAAGGTGTCGGACCAGGAACGAGGATCACTGTTAAATGGAAAGGCAAGCCGATCTTTATCGACCACCGGACTAAAGAGCGGATCGCGCTGGCGATAGCAGAAGACGATGCACCAATGATCGACCCGCAACCTGACGCCGAGCGCGTACAGCGACCGGAATGGCTGGTAGTTATTGGCGTTTGCACCCATCTGGGATGCATACCACTCGGGCAGGGCGGCAGCGAACCCACCGGAGACTGGGACGGTTGGTTCTGTCCGTGTCACGGTTCACATTACGACACGTCTGGCAGAATTCGGAAAGGCCCCGCGCCCCGCAACCTCGATCTGCCCCCTTACGAGTTCGTCACCGACACACGGGTCAAAATTGGGTGACGGCGCGGTGAACTTTGTTCAGAGGCGCGTGCCTCACCAAGTTCGTTTGTCAGTCCTCGAATATCCCTCGATCAGCGCCGCGATGCTATGTGGCGGAATTCGACATGTACCCCGCTTTCTGGAGTTTTCGAGAAGAGACCTCGCCGTCATGTTCTGAACGGAACAATTCTAATCGCTGCGCTCAACGTTTTCTGCTTCGCCCATGTTTAGACATGCCATCTTGCCTTTTGACAGGATCGCATCTGAATTGCGGGTTGAGAGGAAACGCTTTGGTCCTGAACAAGGTGCTATTTCAACCCCGTGTCAGCCGCGCGGCGATCGCGACCTGTCCCAGCGCGGCCAGGATCGCAGCGATGAACACGGCTTCGATGGCGATCATGCTGACCACCACACCGCCCACAAGCGGCGCCAGCGCCGCCGGGGCCGCAAAGCTGTTGAACCACGCGGAATAGGCCGGGCGGCGGTCGTCGGGCGAGATCTCCAGCAAATAGCCGAGATAGCCGATGGTCACCCCGTTCATCATCGCGCCGATCAGGAAGAACAGCACCGCGAAACCGGTCAGCCCCGAACCCGTGACCACAAGCAGCAAAACCAGCACCGGAGGTCCGAGACGCACCAGTGCCACTATCCCCAGCAGGCGCAATTTGCCCGCCTGGTCTCCGATGTGGCCCCAGAGCGGATTCGAGGCCAGCGCGCCGACAGTCTGCGCCGCCAACAGCGTTCCGACATCCGCCGCCCCGAGGCCGCTGCGGCTGGCGGCAACGACATAGAACGGCAACGCCATCAGCGTCGCTGCACCAAGCCATTGGAAGATCAGGAACAGCCGGAACCGGTGGTCCTGCCGCAGCGTCGAGAAACCTTCGCGCAGAAATCCAGACAGATTGGCAGGACGGTCCCGTGGCGCCCTTGCAGCGGTAGCGGGCTCACCCGCGGAGACAAAAAGCGTCGCAGAGACGATCATCAGCACCGCGCCGAGCCAGAAGATCAGCGCATAGGCCCTGAGCGGCGGCATCACGTCGAGCGCGTGTCGCAGAAAGCCCGCCACCAGAACCGCCAGAACACCGCCGCCGAAAAAGCGCCAGGCCAACATCCGGCTGCGGCGCTCGGACGGGATCGCCCGGCCGACGATGTCGTTGTAGGGCACCGCGACCACGCCGCTGACAAAGGCATAGACCGTCCACAATCCCAGCATCCCGAGCGCCAGCGGAACCGGAGGCCAATCGACCTGAGGCCAGTCGGCCCCCCACCACAGAAGAATACCGATCATCGCGACCGTGATCGCCCGCCCATAGGCACCAAGGGCGTAGAACGGCATCCGCCGATCGGTGCGCTCGGCGAGGTAGCCCACCGCGAACTGGGGCAGCAGCCAGCCAAGACGCAGGACCGTGCTGGCATAGCCCACGGCCAGCGCGCTACCGGTCAGCATATGCACCAGACTGGCCACCACCGTCGCGCTGTCCACCGCCGCCGACCCGCCCTGAAACACCGCACCAGCACCGGCGATGCGCCAAAATCTCGTGTCTTCGGGATTACGCCTTGCCATTTGCCGCCTCTGCCTCCGCCCGGGCGCGGCGGATGTCGATGCCGCTCTGCCACAACACCGTCAGGCCGATCCCGACCACCAGAAGGATCGTCAGCACATAGTTGAACAGGATCATCAGAAGGGCGGTTTCGTCCGGAACGCCAAGCACCTTGAGCGCGAACCCCGCCCCAAAGACAAAGCTCGCCGGGATGCGCACGAAACGACCCAGAACCATGGCGAACCCGGCAAACACCATCAGGAACAGGTAATCCCACGCGCTCAGCACCACGCCAACCGCCAGCCCGGCCCACAGGAAATGGGTTGTCGCCACCAGCTTACCCGCAATGGCTGCGGCAATGGCGGCGACGCGGCGGGCCCGTGCCTGTGGCCAGACGATCCCTTCACCGAGCGCGGTGCGCAGATACGCGCCATCGGCCCCGATGCGGGCGGCAGCCCAGTCGAAGAGTCGGCAGACCAGAGGGTCCTCGCTCAGAAGTGACGCGCGGAACCGGAACAGAACCCAAAGCAGGCTGCCGAAAAGCATCAGGTTCAACAGGCCCGCAACGCTCAATCCCAGCCGCAGGTCACCCTCGATCTGTGGAATCTGGCCGGCGGCGGCCACCGCTCCGGCAAAAAGGGCGAAAACGACGCCGTCGAGGAACCGGGCGATGATCGCGGTTGCAAGCACGGTCGCCATCTTCAAGCGGTCGAGCCGGGCAACCAGCCAGGCCCGGACCAGCGGGCTGATGCCGAGCGGGACAAGGACATTTGCGCCATAACCTGCCAGTAGCGCCCCCGTCAGCCGCAGGGTGCCGACGGGTTTCACGTCGAACAGGATCTGCCGCCACTTCCAGCCGCTCATCAGCTGCTCCAGCAGGATGGTGGCGGCAAGAATCGCGATCCAGAACATGTTGGCTCCGCGCAGGCCCTGCAGAAACAGCGCAAAATCGAGGCTGCCGTAGAGCGCAAACACCAGATAGAGCGCCAGGGCGGAGCCGAATATCGGCAGCAGCCACCGTTTCAGGAAGGTCCGCATTTGACATCCTCGCAACTACCAAGACCTCAATGTTTTAACCTCCGTATCATGATACGGTGTCAAGATGACGGTGACGGAGGGAGACCGCGATGCAACCACTCAAGATCGGCCAGGCCGCGCGCGAGACCGGGATAGGCGTCGAGACGATCAGATTTTATGAAAAGAAGGGCCTTGTCACTCAGCCGCCGCGCCCAATTGACGGCGGCGCGCGGGACTATGGTGGTGACACGCTTTGGCGGCTGAAATTCATATCCGGCGCTAAGAAGCTCGGATTTTCGCTGGCAGAAATCGCGGAAATTTTGGAGTTGCGCACGGCACCAAATACCGAGTGCGTCGCGATGCAGGCCAGAGCGCGCAAAAAGCGGGACGAAATTCAGGAACGGATCGAAGGGCTTGCACGGTTGAGGAACAATCTGGACGAGCTGATCGCGGCGTGTCCGGGGCGTGGTGGAATTCAGAACTGTTCGATCGTGGGCGCCATAGAACGCAGCAGTGAGAAATAGGCGCAATTCCGGCCTTGAACGGAGGGTAGCGGCGTTGCTTGCGAACCGGGTTATTGCCAAGCAGGACCCAGAACGGCAGGTGCAGCGAAAAAAGGAGAGCGAGGGTTCCGCTTCCGAGCAGAGTTTGCGCCAGATCATTGTGAGAAATCCCTGCGTCGCCCAGAAAGCCATATCTGATGAGTGTCGGAGGGTGACGGACAAGTCGGCCCTGTAAATGCGGTCCAGCTTTTATCCTACCGGTGCGATTTTATATCGGTTTAAGACAAGTTTACCCAAGAGGGAACATGACAATGAATAACCTGAGCCGCCGCCGCTTGATGCAAGGAGCCGCGGCAATTGCGTGCAGCGCGGCGCTTCCCGCCTTCGCGAAAACCGGTCCCTCAATCCATGTCCTGAAGGATCCGAATTGTGGGTGCTGCGGATCGTGGATCAAAATCATGCGGGCGGAAGGTTTTGAAGTAGGCGTGGAAAACAGTGCTTGGGAGGCCTTGAACGCTTACAAAACCGCCAATGGGATTCCGGAGGGCATGATGTCATGCCACACGGGTCGCGTGGAGGGCTACATGATCGAAGGACACGTCCCATCCGCTGACATTCGGCGCCTGCTGGGCGAACGCCCGAATGCTGTCGGACTGTCGGTTCCGGGAATGCCTTTCGGCTCACCGGGCATGGGGCCGGAAAGTGAACGCGAAGCCTTCGACGTCTTTCTGATCCGCAAGGATGGAACCACAGAGGTGTTCGCCAGCTACCCGGCCGCATAATTTCCCGATGGCGCTGGCAAGATCCTGACAAACACGGCGCTCGCTTCTGCTGCCTGGTTTACGTGACATTCTTCACGGCAAACCAGTTGATCCGTGACTTCACGCCTGCCTTGTCCTACCGGGCAAGTTCCAGCCTACGGTGAAAAAATACCTGCGTCCGCAAAGCCTGATGACCGGCTTTGCGGACAAAACCGACATCCCGGTCGCCGTATCAACCGCAGCATTTGTCGCCCGCCTGAATTGGCGGGCATGGGGCCGATCCGTAGGAACAGTAGACGCAGCAATCGCCGGGAAGTGGCTTCAGGACTTTTCCGCAAGATGTGCATTCGTAGAACCACTGGCACGCGTCTGTTGGCATCGTTTCAGGCCTTGAATGTCCACATTCCGGGCAGATGATCGTGCTGACAAGGTTCGGGTGCTTTTCACTCATGGCGTCACATCAAGGTTATCAGGAAATCATTTATTCGGATTTCGTTGAGCACGATAACCCAAGCGATGGCCGTCAACGCAAAACTGCCTGTCAGCCACCATTTGAAGCGGTCGAGCGAACCACGGCGATACGCGACGATGCCAGAGAGAAACAGCAGGGCCGTCGAACCGCCGAGCACGTAATAACTCGCGGCGGCGATCTTGCCGAATACGGCCAGCCAGCTCCCTCCCAAGCCAAGCAAAATCAAGGCCATCGGCAAGATGCAGCAGGTCGCAACGCCAAGTGCGGTAAACGATCCAAGAAAGCTTGCGCCAACAAACTTGCTCATGGTCAGCTTTCTCCGGCTTTGACGAACTCGAGCGGAAGCCGGTTCGACTTCCTCGATTTTTGCTTCGCGCGGTATGTGAAATTCGACATCATGACCGACAACATGCACCCTGTAGTAGCTACAGGTTCAAGGGAAAGGTCATCACATGATTGCGATTGGCGAAGCGGCGAGATTGACCGGTCTGTCGGTCGAGACGATCCGCTACTACGAACGGGAAGGCATAGTCGAGAAAGCCGGTCGAACCGCCTCGGGACGCCGCGCATACACGGAACGGGAAATCTCCGAGCTCAGATTCATCAAACGCTGCCGCGATCTTGGCTTTACCATTCAGGGTGCATGCGCACTTCGCGAATTGTCCAAAGCGCCCGAGCAAGCTTGTCGTGACGTCGAAGACGTCGCAACAAGACATCTCGACAACGTCAGGTCAAAAATCGCCGCCCTCCAACGGTTGGAGCAAGCACTGGCAGAACTTGTGCAGACCTGCACCGAGGGTACGGCCTCATGCCCCCTGCTAACGGCGTTGCTCAACGAGCCTATCGCCAAAGAAAAAATAAACGACACCTAATTGCAACGCCCGGAAAGGATCGAATCTGGCCAACTCAGTTTGCGGAAAGACTACAATGCGGCTCAAATCCGGCTCGCTCATCATTACCCACCCCATGCCCGAACTCTCTGCCTGTCCTCATCGCAGGCGAGAGTGACATTCCTGAATTGCTCATGGGTGACATTTGAGCTTTGCGGCTACAGATTGCGGAAGCATAAGTGAAATTATGTAAATTGTCCGTCCTTTGCCATTTTAGCAGCAGAATGAGCTAGTTTCTCAAAGACCAAGGTGCGCCTTGGGAGAAAGCTCTACCACCCTCAACCCGCTGTTAGATGCGACGCTTACTTGCCCACTGTTCCACGCACAGACAAGCATAACTGTTTTGCCAGCATGGGAACCCCGCACCTCATTGAGGCTTTGTCGCAAAATTCACTAAAGTAGGAAGGCGGGTGCAATACACCCTTTCATCTAAGTGCATCCTTTTCGAGGAAAGACCAGCGTCGTCGCCAAAAACACCGCAGCCGAGACAATAAACCCAGTGGATGCCGAACCAAGCGGTTGAAACGGACTGTTTCCAGTAGCAAAAACATAGATCATGGCTAGCAGCCCGCTGACTTGCGTGAGGATAACGCCCGTGGTGCTCACTTTTGGCCAAACGGTACCGAGCAATGGCCAAAGCGCCAGTGTCGCGATCGATGCGCTCAAGGTGACCAAGGGAACGATCGTTCGTGTACCGAACTCGGTCACGGCAATCGAAATCGCCAGTGCCATAATGAGTAAAACCAGAACTCGCGAAATCGTGGTATTATGCACTTCGTCGCCAGATCGCGTTGTTTGTGACAGGAAATCGCGCGACAAGATTGATCCTGACGTCAATACAATGCTGTCAATCGTGCTCATGGCGAGAGCAAGAATAGCGACGATAAGAACAGTTCCACCAACTGGCCATAGCGCACTCAACGCGGCCGGTACCAGGCGATCCGGATCAATTTGAACATCGCCAAAGTGCACCGTCGCGGCCATCGCCGTAGCTAGAATGCAGAGTACAACAACGAAGTAGGACAGACAGCTCATGGTCGCGACGTACTGGATTCGAGTTTCTTTTCGCGCCATCAACAGGCGCTGGAACATGTGCGGCCAGAGAAAGAACGCAAATGACCATGACAGACAGTTATCTATGAAGGGCGGTAAATTGCTTGCGGAGAACATGATCTTGTCTGGCATTGACAGGTTAATTTGGGTGAGTACCTCAATTACTCCCCCTTGCGCACTGATCAAAACAAAAGCGGCGGCAAGTAAGAATATAAGGATGATGATGCCCTGCAGAACATCGCTCGCGACAACGGCTCTTGCACCGCCAAAGAAAACGTAGATCGCTATAGCGAGCGCACAACTTATCACTCCAGTTTCAAACGGTATTTGACCGCCGGAAACTCCGGCGAGAATTTTGCCGACGCCGACAATCTGCGCGGATAGGAACGGGAGCAGCGACAGAAGTCCCAGCAGGGCAGCCAATAATTGAACATTGCGGGATCCGTAGTGACGGCCGAAATACTCAGCCTGGGTGACAATCCCACCTTGGCGTCCTTGCTTGGCGATCGTCGGCCCAAAGGACCAAACGAGCGCCGACGTCATTAATACTGCTACAAACATCTGCGAGAATAGAACGCCGCCAGTGTAAAATAGCGCTGGGGTTCCAGTGACTGCGAGAGCATTCACGGCGGAGGCAACGAGGGTGGCCGTCAGGGCAAACATGCCGATATCTCGGTCAGCGAGATAATAGCTCTCGATCGTTCCGCGGCGCTTCGCTCTCGCCCAAATAGCAACGCCGATATGAGCCAAAAAATAGGCCGTCAGAGCGTAGCTGGTAGCTAGGGTCATGGAAGTTGACTACCCGAGCGAGCAGGCGTTTCGCCAAATTGCTCAGGACAGGCCCTTAGAATTTCGTTGTAGTTACCGACCTCACACTCGAGCAAGATGACGGTTTGAGTTGCCTTAGGTATCCCGGCCAGGCGCTCGTGCGAACGACCCAACCGTCGCCAGAGAAGAAGCCGTGCCAGATTGCAGTCTCGATTTGCCTTGAAGAGTTCGAACAATCTCAAAATACTGTTTTCTCTGTTTTCGCTGAGCTCTAGCGCTGATTTTGGCTCTGCAAGATTGAAATTCATGTCGTCCTAGGCGGTTTGCACGGTTCCAACCTATCTTACAAGAAGCTTGCATGGTTTCTGTCGGCCAAGAAACTTGCCGTCTTTTGGGCGCCATGCTGGTGTAACCTGTAAGACGATGGCTAAGGTGCGGTAATTGTAGCCCGTCTCAAAAGATATCGATCTGGATAGTCGATTCACTCCCCGAATTCCGTCCGCAATATCCGCCAAAGCACATCCAAAGAGTCAAAGCGGTGGTTTCTTCGGCGCGCGAAACAGATATTCCATTGAATTTCAGTCTGAGTGGCAACCTGCTTGAGGCGTCCAAGTTTGGCATGTTCCGCAAACGCGTCGGTCATGCCGCCACAGACAATGTCGCATCGGCACGCCAAATCGATGAGCATCCCATAATCGTCGCATTCGATCTGAGGGAGTCGCTCAGCAAGCTCCCAAGCTTGGGCATCACCTCCAAGGATTTCTGCAAACGTTGCCCGCCAATGCTTATGCAAAAATGGTGCCATCAGAGGCTGTCGAAAGAGTTTGTCTAACGACACCGGTGCTTCTGCGTGAATAGGATGCTCTGGTCGCGCCCAGAATGAAACGGGCCTGCGGTGTGCTACCTGGATCTCAAGGTCACTCAAGTCCGGTGTATGGGTAAGGTCGCAAACGGCAATATCGATACTTCCGCTGCGCAGAGCTTCGAGCGGCTCCTTGGTGGCCCTCACATCGATCCGGACCCGCAGGTCCGGCATTTCAGAAAGGAGTTTTTCGAGGCTGGGGGAGATAATTGTTCGCGTCGTGAGTGGCCCACACCCAATTGCAAGAAGGTCTCCACCTTCGTTGCGCAAAGCCGCGACGCCGCGTTCAAAGGCATTTCCCGCAGTGTCCAAATCGGAAAGAAGTTGAAGAAATTTTTGACCCGCATCAGTCAGAGTGGTTCCGTTTCGGCTGCGTTCGAATAGACGTTGCCCTGCATAATCCTCTGTCTGCGAAATCCGACGTGACAATGTGGCTGGTGAAACCCCGGCAGCTGCGGCTGCTTCACGAAATCCTTCCAATCGCGCGAGAGCTTTCACGGCAACGGCCAACTTTGTGTCAATCATGTTTGTTGCCCTTCGGCGGCCACGAATACTGTGACGAGTTTCCATGCGACAATCCGGGGCCGCAATCTCGATTTCACAAGTTTATACACTCGTTCCGAAAAGTGAAACCTTGGCTGCAAGCTATCGCAACGACAGCTCTAATACGCAACGATAAGCTGTGTCGCGCTTCTAGAAGTGCGCTTAAAACGGCAATTATGGCGAGTTTGGTATGAGACGAATTTTCCCCCTTTTTTCCGCTTTAGCGGCGCTTGGTTTTTCAGCCGCGGCAGCGCAAGAAGATACACGCCCCAATTTCCTGATCTTGATCGCTGACGATATGGGTTTCTCGGACGTCGGTGCATTTGGCAGCGAGATTGAGACACCAAATATCGACCAACTCGCTGCCCAAGGGATGTTGTTCACCAACTTCCACGTTGGTGCATCCTGTTCACCCACGCGAACCATGCTCATCAGTGGGGTAGACAACCACCTTGCGGGTCTGGGCAACATGCTTGAGATTCAAGCCGATAACCAATTTGGAAAGCCGGGGTATGAAGGCCATCTTAATGACAGCGTAGTGACAGTCGCCACGTTGCTGCGCGATGCCGGCTACCACACCTATATGGCCGGGAAATGGCATCTGGGCCATGACGAGGATACCATAGCCTATGCGCGCGGATTTGATCGTTCCTTTATGCTGGGTGAAAGCGGTGCGGACAATTGGGTCGAGCAACCCTATGCGCCTTTTTACGAGCGCGTTCACTACTATGAAGACAACGAACTCGTGTCTTTACCCACTGAAGACTACTTTTCGACAGAGCACTACACAGACACCATTATTGACTACATCGACAGCAACATAGATGACGGAAAGCCATTCCTGGCCTGGGTGGGTTATCAAGCGGTGCACTATCCCCACCAGGCCCCAAAGCCCTACATCGATAAATACGACGGCGTCTACGACAGTGGGTTTGCCGATTTGCGTGATAAACGTTTGGCGCGTCAGGTGGAACTTGGGATCGTTTCTCCGGAGGTCGCGCTCGATGCTTCAATGGACAAAACCAGCTACGACCCTTGGCGGCTTGAGGATTGGGACGCGCTGTCCGGCGAAGAGCAGGCTTTCCATGCCCGCCGGATGCAGACTTATGCAGGAATGCTCGACAATATGGACGAAAACATTGGAGAGATTTTCGCCTATCTGGAGGAAAAGGGTGAACTGGACAACACTGTCATCCTGTTTTTGTCTGACAACGGCCCGGACCCCAACCAACTGACGCTCTCACCTGATTACCGTGAGTGGTATGAGGCCAACTATGACACTGTATGGATGGAGGATTACCAAGGCGATTTCTCGTCGATGGGACAGAAAGGTGTCTACGCGGACTACGGTCCGAGTTGGGCAGCAGCTGCAGCGACACCGGCTAGTTACTACAAAACGTTCTCGACAGAAGGGGGCCTGCGTGTTCCGTTGATCGTGCGATATCCCGAAATGGTAGCCGCAGGCACAAAGGTTGAAAGCTTCGCCTTTGTCCTGGACGTTGTCCCAACTCTGCTGGAGTTGGCAGGTGTTGAGACACCAGGCTCGACCTACAACGGTCGCGAGATCAACCCACCCAGTGGGATCAGCATGGTGCCGGTCTTGTCTGGCGCGCTTGATACCGTCCGCAATGAAGACAATCCAGTCGGCTACGAGCTGGCTGGTTCCAGCGCTGTGTTCAAAGGGCGCTACAAGCTGTCCCAAAACCCACCGCCAAAAGGCACAGGAGAATGGGAGCTCTACGATACAATTGCCGATCCGTCCGAGATCAACAACCTGGCTGCGGAGATGCCGGACCTCGTCGCAGAAATGCAAGCGTTCTTTGATGAATATGCAGAAGAGGTCAATCTCGTCCCGGTGCCCGAGGGCTACAACCCGCTAGAGCAAACTGTAATAAACGCCCAACGCGGTGGCGGCTTGCACTGAAACAATTGCAGCGTTTCAAGTCGTTGGAATGCTTTAGCGTAAGATCGTCGATCTGGTCAGGTTCTGAGTGTTCAAGCCTGACCAGATGCGGCCAGCTTTTCAATCTCAACTCATAGGCAAAGTGGGACATATGTTTCGGCTATTCACTAGTGTTACCCTGATTGGCTTCTTGCTTTTGGTCGGGCCGTTGCACGCGCAGGTACCGACCTCGTCATCAACGGATTCACCTGCAACGGTCTCAATTCCCGAAGACCTGACGCCCGAGCAAGTCGACGATCTGGTTGCACGCATGTCTGATGATCAGGTCCGTTCCATCCTGCTGGAACGGCTGGATGCCGTCGCTGAACAGAACGCGGCGGCCGCCGAAGAACGGGAAGATCCGATCACGGAAATCAACGAAATCTGGGCCGAGATGGTCGCATCCTGGACCCATGTCATTGTCACGATTCCCAATATTTTCAGCGCCCAGGCACAAGCGGCGGACAACTTCATAACAAAATTCGGCGGCAATGGCGCCTTGTTGCTTGTGGGTCTGATTTTCAGCGTTCTTGTGGTTGGTTTCATTGCTGAAAAGCTGTTCGGCCTGCTGACGCGGAATTGGCACGCCAAGGTCAGTGTCGCAGACGAAAACGATCTATGGGGCGCTGCAAGGTACCTGTTTATCCGTTTTTGCCACGAGATCGCAGGCCTGGTGGTCTTCTATGTCGTTATCCGAGCCATCGGTCGCGGACTTTTGACCCCTGAACAGGTCACGTACGCCGCGCCGTTTGTGTTCTACCTCATCTGGATTCCCCGTCTGGGTGCGGCGGCGTCGCGGTTTATTCTTGCCCCGAACAAGCCGGAATACCGCCTGGTCAATATCGACGATCATTGGGCGAAATACCTGCACCACAACTTGATCGGCCTGTTGATCCTGATTGGCTTTACCTTGTTCCTGCTGCACTTCAACCGGCTGAACGGCATCACTGGCGGCGAGACGCGCATTGGCTTCTGGCTCAATGCAGCGATCCATATCTATATCGGGGTCATCGCCTGGACCGCGCGCGAAGGTCTGTCGCAGATGATGTTGGGCACCGACCCGGATCATACCAAGTTCGATGAAGAGATCGCACATTACTACCCCTACTTTGCGATTGCCGTGTCTGCCGTGATCTGGCTGCTGGTTGAGTTCCTGGCCGCGCAGCGTGATCCCGCGATCCGGGCCATCCTGCTGCAAGGTGCGCATTTCACCACTATGTTCTGGCTGCTGATCGCCCCGGCGCTGGACACCTTGATCCGAGGTCTGGTGCGTCACCTGCAACCCCCGATGCTGGGCGAAGGTCCGGTGGCCGAGCAAGCCTATAAATCGACCAAACGCAGCTATATTCGCATCGGTCGCGTTTTGGCCGGCATCCTCGTGATCCTGATGATCGCCAAAGCCTGGAACCTGGACTTGCAGGAAATCGCTGGTGGCGGTGAAGAAGACGGTAGCAGGCTGATTCAATTCTTCATCATTATCGCGGTTGGCTATATCTTGAACGAGGTTGTCTCGCTCTGGATCAACCGGCGTCTGGCCAAGGAGCAGACGGCGGATCAAAGCCCCGATGAAGAAGCTGGTGAAGGCGGCGGCTCGGGCGGTTCGCGGCTGGCCACCGTTCTGCCGCTGCTGCGGGTTACCGCTCAGGTCGCGATTGCGGTGATCTTCGTACTGCTCGCGCTTGGGGCCTTGGGTCTGGATATAACGCCGCTTCTGGCCGGTGCTGGTATCCTGGGCCTGGCCATTGGTTTCGGCGCTCAGAAACTGGTCTCGGACATCGTTGGCGGCATCTTCTTCCTCATCGACGATGCGTTCCGCGTGGGCGAGTATGTCGATGTTGGCGGCACCACCGGGACGGTCGAGAAAATTTCGATCCGGTCGATGCAGCTGCGCCACCATCGGGGGCCTGTGCATACCATTCCTTATGGTGAGATTCAGAAGCTGACCAACTACAGCCGCGACTGGGTCATCATGAAGCTGAAATTCACCGTGCCCTTCGACACCGATCCCAACAAGGTCAAGAAGATCTTCAAGAAGATCGGGGCCGAGATGATGGAGGACGAAACTCACAAGGATGGCTTCCTGCAGCCGTTCAAGTCGCAAGGTGTGTTCGACTTTGACGATGTCGGCATGATCATCCGTGGCAAGTTCATGGCCAAGCCCGGCAAGCAGTTCACCCTGCGCAAGGAAATCTTCAACCGCGTCAAGGCTGCCTTCAAGGAAAACGGCATCGACTTTGCCCGCCGCGAAGTGCGTGTTGCAATCCCGGGTCTGGAAGAAGCCGAGCACTTGACCGAGGAGCAGAAGGCCGCTGTTGGGGCGACTCAACAAGCTTAGTAGCAGGGGGAAGAGCATTGTTGGCTAAACTATGCTGAATTCGGCGATCTAGCGGCAATTCACCTAACCTCAGGATAAATCTCTCAAAGACGAAGGCGCGCCGTGGGAGAAAGCTCCACTACTTTCAACCCGCTGTTAGATGCGACGCTTACTTGCCCATTGTTCCACGCATAGACAAGCAACACTGTTTTGCCGGTATTGGCATCCTGCACCTCAATGATCGGTTCAGCTCTTTTCGCGCGCTCGATTGATTGCTGTGTCTGCATTTTTGTTCCTTGGTAACCTGCAGGCCCATTCCTCAAAACCCAGCGTCAAGCCAAGGTAGGGGACTTTCGACTGCTCGATTTTGCGATCCACCCCAGGATATGAAGCGGGATATTGCTCAACTTATAGCTGAGTATCTCGGCTCGTTGACAATCGCACGAAACAAAACGACACAGGACGAAATGGAACGAAACGAAAGCGTGGAAGCCATTGATCAAGCGCGGGAAATATTTTGTTCCTCCGCCGAAAAACGGCAGCGACATCAAAGAGCTCTTCAAGTACTTGATGTCTGTCGGCGCTGGTCTTCCGACTGACGAGACCGGATTGCCTGTCGGCTCCTGGACGCCAGAGCTTCTTGCCAGCACGATCTCTCAATTCGAGTCCAACAAAATGGGCGTAGACCTTCGGACCGTCCAGCATTGGTTTCAGGACAACGACAAAGGTATTAGCGCGGACAACATTCATTGGCTGGCGCGCATCTTTGGTTGTGACAATCCTGAGGCCATCACGGCGTGGAGGGCGGAACTCAACGCTGCCAACAGGCGATTGGCAGCAAAGCGAAGAGAGACGCGGAGTGCCCAAAAACGCGGAGCGAACCGCTCTGATGGTGCTTCCAAGGGCGACGATCCAGATGAGATTGCGAACACAAGGAACCGCGACAAGAGGGTGGAGCCAACGAAAATCCCGGGGCTGGCCGGGCGAACAGAGGCGATGTTCAGTGCTCGTTCTTCATTGGGCTTGCCTGCCGTCGTGTTCGCCGCCGCCACCGCTCTGGGGCTGATGTCGTTTTCATTGAGCATTCACAGCGTTCTTTTCGCACTTCCGACCGGTGCGACAAAGCAAGTCGGTTTTTTGTGGGCCCCGAATTGGACAGTTGTGTTCCTTGTACTTCTGCCAATCTACTTCGCTGTGTTGATCAATCTGTTAAAGCAGTGGAAAGAAGAATGGCGAACTGACTTAGTAACGAAGCTGCGCTACAAGTCGCCACGAACAAGCTGGGCAAGCAGGGTTACAACGATGTCCTATGTCTATTGGGCAGTGTTTGTCGTGACCGTTTTGATAGCCTCAGCTTTCAACTGGGTGGAAACACACCTGATCCCATTGCTAACTGGGAACGCAGGGAACTGGCCGGTGGACTGGGGAAGAATTGCGATCGTTAATCCTGATCTGGTTTCACTTCCGAACGCCATTGTTTTCTCCGGGCTCGTCTTTCTGCTGAATGCCTTTGGGTCCTATCTGTTCTTTGCCGGCTTGATCGTCCTCTATACGCTCACCGATGATTTTGTCGATTTTTCTACGAGCCTCGCCCACGACGGGGCTGCCGATCAGCGCCAGCATCTTGCAAGGATCGGCGAAGACCTGATGGTTGGGGTTTTCCGGTGTTGTTCATTGGGCCTTATGATCACCATCTTGATGAAGCTTCAGGCCAGCTACCTGCTCTCGGACAGCAGGGACATCGTTCATTGGCTGGCTGCCGATCTGCGAGCCCCATTTCGGAGTAGCGTCCCTCAATATAACGGGTACGGATTCCATCAGAATGTGCCGGGTTTCTACTACAGCTTCTTCTGTCTGCTTGTGATTTTCGCAGTGTTTGTGATCTGCACCGCCAGAATCCGTAAAGCGATTACGAACCTGGGCGTGCTGAATGGCGAAAACACGGAACGACTGTCCTTGATGATGATGTACGGGGTCCTGCTCCTGCTGACGGTGACGTATATGCTAATTGATGTGTTTCCCGGCTTCACGGTCCTTTTGATTGCCGCCCTAGTCTTGGCTGCATGTTTCCTTACACGTCCCACCTTGGGTCGGCTGAACGCAACAAAAACGAGAGAATTAGATGCTTAAGACGATTGCTCTGGATAAAGCCCCCATTCATCCCGATGTCGCGGAAGGCCCATCCGATGTGCGCGCCTATTGGGTACTTGCCGATGACAGTGTTCGTCTCAGGGTGGCTCATTGGCCGACCGAGAAATCCTCCAAGGGCACTGTCTTCCTGCTTCAGGGGAGAACGGAAAACATCGAAAAATACGGACGAACCGTCGAGTATCTACATCGCGCTGGCTACACTGCGTTCGCGGTTGATTGGCGCGGCCAGGGACTTTCCGACAGGCTCGCCGAAGATCCGATGATGGGTCATGTCGTCAGGTTCTCTGACTACCAGAAGGACGTAGCGGCCGCGGTAGAAGCGGCTAAGTCTCTCAGTCTGCCGCAGCCTTGGTACCTCATTGGGCACTCTCTGGGCGCGTGTGTCGGCCTGCGTGCAATAATCGAAGGTCTTCCAGTTTCAGCATGCGCGTTCACAGCCCCCTTGTGGGACATTAACTTACCGACATTGCAACGGCTCGGAGCATGGCCTCTATCATGCGCGTTTCAAGCTCTTGGAAAAGGTGCCACCTACGCTCCTGGCACGCGCGGGGAAAGCTACGTGCTGACAACAGATTTCGATGACAACCGGCTGACACACGACCCTGATATGTACCAGTATTATCAAAAGGTTTCGGAATCTCTGCCTGACCAGCAAATCGGTGGACCAAGTATGTCCTGGTTGTTTCAGGCCCTCAAAGAAACTCGAGCACTTTCTAAGCTGAAGTCTCCCGGCATCCCGTGTCTCACGTTCTGCGGCGCTGAGGACGAAATCGTCGCAATCCCCGCAATCAAGGACAGAATGGCACGTTGGCCCAATGGGAAATTGGAGCTGATGCAAAACGCGAGACACGACGTCTTGTATGAGGTGCCAAATGTTCGCGAGACCGTATTGGCTCAAATATGTGAGCTTTTCGGCTCAACAACAAAGACAGGCCGATAGCGTCGACCTTGTAGGCCGGCCGTGTTCTGGCCGCGCTCAGATAGCTACCATGTGTGTTCGCTAGTATGGCACGAGCACGTAGCCGTAGCGACCAAAACTGTCCGACCATTCGACACCAACACCGCGGAAGTAGCTTGGACATTGCCGACGCAAGGGCAGCCATTCAGGACGCGGACCAGGCGCGTGATCAGACCAACTGAAACTCGCGTTTTCGTCATACGATCCGACATCCATGTCCAAACGCGTTTCGCAAGGCCCTTCGCGTTCCCGCACTTTGTAGCTGTAGTGACGGACGTGCCAAACTCGTATGGATCTGACTACATCGAAATCAGGAGCTGATAGATTCACGTTTGCCAACGTGGGCTCAGAAAGGGCAGGGGAACCGGCGCCGACAGTTGCCAACGGTTTTTCGCTTGTTCCAAGCGGCACCAATTCCAAGGTATCGGAGACATCAAGCGACGACCAAGTCTCTTGAGAGTAAGAGACATCTATAACTTGAGGGGTTTTGCCGTATGTCCCGGGAAATTCAGGAAGCGGGTTGGTACTTGATGATTTGATGGCATCGAGACGCTGCATGGGTGACATGTCGGCAGAACCCGAAGTTGCGCCCATTGGGCATCGCCAGAGCTGAAGCGGCGGTTCAACCGGCAGGGGGGTGATACGCCGGATGAACTCAGCTCGAGCGGCATTGCAATCTGGTGAACTTGGCCACCCTCCAGCAAGGCACAAGAAAATCGCACAGTCGATTGGGTAGGCGTGAGCCGGAGCGGTGAATCCAAGAGCGATAGCTGATGTGCATCCCAGTAGCTTTAGTCGAAACATGGTGTGGTCCTTTCGAGCAACGTGATTTCGTGGATCGCTTGCGCTGATTTCTGCAAAAAAAATTAGATCATCATATTTTCTGTTTTGCAAATTTAAAATTTTGCAGTATTGAAATTACCAGATTCAAACTTTCGGAGAATTCGAAAGAATGCAAGAAGTCGTCCTATAGGGGGACGACCATGCCGCACAGAAAGAACTTTCCATTGATCACCCAAGGTGAAGCACGAGACCTTGATGCATCAGGTAAGGACTATGAGTTTCGGTATGACCTAGTCGAGCTGGGGCAAAATGGACGTCCGCAATACATTTGCATTTACCGCTATGACGGTAAGGACAACGTCCTCATCTCTGAGAGGGCGACGTCTCAAGGAGTTGTTCCTCGAAGACTGTCACTGTTTCCGGGCCTCTTCAATTTTCACAGCCGCTTCAGACAAGGCAGTGACATTACTCTGCACAATGATCTCACCATTACGACTGATGGTGTGCGGGGGCAGATCAACCTGGATTTTGACAAGGAAGAAGACGACTAAGGTCACACTGCCTTCGGTGCGCTCCGAGAACCGAAGTAGAAAGTCCCTGCTAATTGGCATTTTGGGCCGAGCCTCAAACCCGTCGAATCTTGCCATTCCAAAGGGAGGGCAAGTCAGATGAAAAAGCTTCTTTCCCTGACGGCTGTATTGTTGGGGGTGCTGATTTTCTCGCATCAGTTCGGGCAATCAAAAACGATGCGGCATGTACCAGCATCGGAAGTGTACGTCGTGGACGGCGATACGCTCGGGCACGGTGACGACCGGTATCGGCTGATTGGTTTCGACACGCCGGAAACCTTCCGCGCGCAATGCGACGCCGAGAAAGTCCTGGGGTTGAAAGCCACGGCGCGCCTGACGAAACTCATACGATCCGCCGGAAAGGTGGAACTGGAGATTGAACCCAATCTGGACCGGTATGGCCGGTTTCTGGCGGTCGGGCGCGCGGGAGATAAGGACATCGGGGCCATCCTGATTTCGGAAGGCCTTGCGCGACCATATCAGGGCGGTAAGCGCCAGTCCTAGTGCGGCTGAACCGAAAGAGTGGATATGGACATGCAGCAGGAGAAAGGAACCTAGTCGAGCAGAGAGCGTCCTGCCGATTGCGCCAACAATCGACAGGACAAGAACAGCCCCAAAGCCATCCGGGGCGATCCTCAGACATCAAGAGACAACTGGAACGATGAAGAACACAGCACCCTCAATGCTGCCCCTAAAAAGGGCAGCAAGGCGGCGGAGTCAATCAAAATGACTTCCGTAGACAGACCAGAACTCCGGTCGACTTTGGACCCATTGGTGGAACCAAAGAAATCCGGGCTGTCAGATCCCTCCAGACCGTCGCGCGGCGCTGTCCGGCGTAATCCGTTTTATGGTAAATATTCTGACCTGTTCCCCGGCAACGGTATCTCGCCGTCACACGGCAACCTCCGAGATGACCTCTCTTCGATGCATGTGGTGCTACACCGAAGAGAGAATGTGGCCAAGTCTGGTATCAGCACTGACCACATTTCGGCAATCTGCAATTCATCAGATGCTACGCACCACAAGCTACTCAACCCAACCTATTCAAACCAAACTAAAACCCTTCCCGATCACGGATTTGTCAACACGCCTCAGAGCAGTCTGGGCGCCGCAGAATGACCCTGTTTCTGAACGGCACTCCGTTGGTAGTCGACAGCGAAGCGGGTCAACACGCTCTGACGGTCGCGCACAGTGCCGGTACACGCGTTAAATGCGGGTGCCGCGCGCCTTCCCCGGAAATGTATATCGCGGCCACGGCGGGCAAATTCATCGTCAAACGGATGCCGGGCACCGGGCCGGATCATGCGATTGACTGCCCTTCCTTCCTGCCCCCTGAAGAACTCTCGGGACTGGCACAGGTCCAGGCGTCGGCCATTACCGAAGACCCTGATGACGGCACAACCACGCTCAAACTGGGTTTCCCGCTGCGCAAGAACAGCACGAGCCGAACTGCACAGGAACAGGCCGGTACAAAGCCAACCGAGGCCAAGGTTGCACCGCGCAAGCTGACCATCACCTCCGTCCTGCATTTCCTCTGGCATGAGGCGGAACTGGGCAAGTGATATCCGAGAATGGAAGGAAAGCGGTTCTGGGGGGTGATCCATCACGCGCTTCGCCGTGCGACGGCGGGAAAGATCGTCAAGGGCCAGGACCTACCCAGCATTCTCTTTGTGCCGGAATACTTCAAGCCTGAGAACAAAACCGAGATAGCGGCCAGACGAAACCGGCTCTTTGCCAATCTGCGTCCTACCGGCCGCGGAGCAACTCCGTTCGGCCTGGTCGTCGCAGAATACAAGGGTATGGAACCCACAGCGCATGGCGCGCGCTTCATCTTCAAGCATGCGCCCGACTGCGCGTTATTCGCGGATGCGGACCTTGCCGAGAAGTTCGAGAAAGTGTTCGGGGATCAGCTGCAGCTCCTTGAAGCCGTGGGATCCGGCCATGCCATGGTAATCGCCAGCTTTTCCATCGCCAAGGCGGGCTATCCGATTCTGCACGAAATCGGCATGATGCTGGTGACGGACAACTGGATCCCGTTTGAAGGCCTGCGCGAACTGGAAGTGCTGAATGCGCTGACCGAACAATCGCGTGCCTTCCAGAAACAGATGCGGTTCAACCTGCCCGCAGACGCACCGATCGCATCGGCTGTGCTGCTGGACACATCAGATCCGGTCGCCGTGTTCGTTGCCGACAACCCCGACGATGCCGGGGCACTGGCGCTTCTCACCAAAGCCTCTGAAGAAGGCCGGTATCCGAGCTGGTGCTGGTTTGATAATGGGCCGATGCGCCCGTTCCCGGGTCGTAGCGCGTCCCCCTCCAGCCATCACTCACGAACACCGGAGGGGGGCGCTACCGGTCAGAGTGTGAGGCCATCACCGGTAAATGAGCGCCGCGCATCGGGCGATGAGCGCGACACGATGTGGGATAGTCCCATTCCTCCCAAAGGAGCAAGCGACCATGGCTAAAGCCGCATTCGTAACTCTCTTTTTTCTGTTGACAGTTGTGGCGCCGTCATTCGCCCAGAACGACGAGGCCGCAATCTGCGCGGGCCGGGATGGCCCGCTGTTGAGTGGAGGGCGCTTGCTGTGTGTGACCGCCCCCGCCCGCACCTGCCTGGAACCGTCATTCCGGGCAGGTGCAATGGTATGCCTCAGATATGAGGATGGCGGCAATGCTGAACAGGTCGTCTCAAGGAATGCGAGCCCACGCCCCAATGGCGAATGGGCCGATGAAGCGGAGCGCGCCGCCAAGCGTCACGGTGTTCCGGTGCCGCTGTTTCATGCGCTGGTGCATCAGGAAAGCCGCTGGAATACCAACGCCGTCAGTCCAAAAGGCGCGCTTGGGTTAGCACAGCTGATGCCGCCCACCGCCGCCGCGCTTGGTGTCGATCCGCATGACCCGGTGCAGAACCTCGATGGCGGCGCGCGGTATCTGAAAGCCATGTTCCTGAAATTCGGCACATGGCGGCTGGCGCTGGCCGCATACAACGCCGGGCCCAAGGCCGTCGAACGCTATGAAGGCGTCCCGCCCTACTCGGAAACCACCCATTACGTCGCAACCGTTCTCGAAGGCGCCGGTTTGCCGCCCGATGCCTGATCCCCTTATCCCAGGAGGCTTACGTCAATGAAACAAACCCCCAAAAATGTCGCCCTACTGACCGTGATGGCGTTCATGGCGGTCGCTGGCCCGGCAATGGCACAGGATCTGTTCGCAGCTCCTGTATCGATCCTGACCCAGATCCGGGCCTTTATCACGGGTGCCAACGGGATTCTGCTCGGCGGAGCCGCCATTGCGCTCGCCGGCATCTCGGCCGCCAGCCCGCGCGTGCCTGTCACCTGGGGCCATTTCTTCGTCATCATCGTGGTGCTGGGCATCTTTTTTGGTGCCTTCGGTATTGCCGAAGCCATTCAGGGATTTGCAACCTGATGAGCGACGATAACCGGATATTCCAGGCGATTACCCGGCCTTCTGAGAGGGCCGGGATGCCGATGACGTTTCACATTGTGGCGCTCAGCATTCCCCTGATGACGTTCATCATGACGCAGGGCTTTTTGGGCTTCTGGGCGTTGCTCGCCATCGCCCCGTCTTATGCCGCTGCCCGCTGGATCGTCAGCGTCGATCCCTACCTGCCGGATCACCTGGCAACGATGGCCGACTGCAAACTGTTCACCCCAAACAAGCCCTTCTGGGGCGGCAATTCCTACGCCGGAGACTGACCCGATATGAACATGCACCCCGAGATTCAAAAGGTCATGCCTTCCGCGCGCCGCGCCGCGCAAGAGGTCCCCGCCACCACGCATATCCCCTTCGTGCGTTTCCTGCAGAACGGGACGTTCACGACGCGCAACGGGGATCTGGTGGCGGTATTGGAGCTCACCGGGTTCATCCACGAAACCGCGGATCGGGCCGCGATCAAGGCTGCCAATGACGTATTGGCCCGACTGGCCTCCAGCTTTGAAGACAACCGAACGGCCTTCTACAGCCATATCATCCGCACCAAAGTGAAGCTCTCTGAGACGCTGTCGCCCGTGAATGGCCCCGGCTTTTCTGAAGACCTGGATCATCACTATCGCGCCCAGCTGGACCAGGACGAGACCTATGAGCTGCGCCACTTCCTGACGATCGTGCGTCGCCCATATACCAGCGGCAAGCGGCTGCTGGATGCAGGGTTGCGGTCTCTGCGTTCGGCAACAACAGATCCGGCAACAACTGCTGCCCGCGAAAAGAACCGCAAAGCCCTGCATGTGGTTGCAGAACAGGCCATGCGGGATCTGTCGGTGTTTGGTGCGCGCAGGCTCACGGGAACAGAGGCGGATCGCAGCCGCACGCTGTCATTCCTGTCGATGCTGCAAAGCGGGATATGGCAAAAGGCCCCTTCCGTCTGGACCCATCTGGCCGATGCTGTACCAAACGGGCGCATCACTTTCCGCAAGGACCATGTTCACAGCCTGTCACCGGGTGGGGACAAGGATCGGTTTGCGGCCGTCTTTGCGGTCAACGCCTATCCGGAACGGTCAAAATACTACATGTTCGATGAACTGTTGGGGGAGCGGTGCGAGTTCATTGCCACCCAATGCTATGCGCCGATGGATCGCGTGTCGGGCGGCTCAAAGATCCGTGACGCCAAACGGGGCATGGCAGATGCAGGCGATGAGGCGGAGTCGCTGCAGAAGGATTTGACAGAGGCGCGCGACGCGGTTGCCTCCCGTGCCATGTCCATTGGACGGCATCACTTCACGGTTTCTGTTCTCGGTGACACGCGCGAGGAGATGGAAGACGCAGCCACGCGGGTAAACTCTTGTCTGACGGGCGCGGACCTGCGCACCCGGCGCGAAGACATCGGGCTAGAGGCGGCCTGGTGGGCGCAGCTGCCCGGCAACTTCGCCTATCAGACCCGAAGCAAAAAGCGCTTTGTATCCGACAAGAACTTTGCCGACTTTGCCAATCTACATTCCTGGCCAACCGGATCGCGGGAAAGATTGCGTTGGGGTGGGCCCGTGGCGGCGTTTCGGACGCTCGCCGGCACACCGTTCTGGTTCTCGTTTCATCGGGAAGGCTCAGACAAATCCAAGGGACCGGGAACCACCGCCATTTTCGGGGCGACCGGTGAAGGTAAAACCCTGCTGGCCAACTTCCTCATGTCCAGCTGCTACCGCCTGCCCGAACACCCTCACCTCATTGCCTTTGACAAAGACCGGGGATCGGAAACCTTCATTCGAGCCATTGGCGGCACTTACCTTCAGCTGAAATCCGGTATGAACCTCGGCTTCAACCCGTTTGCGGTGGCGACCGACGAAGTAGGGATCGAATGGCTCGAAGGCTTCATTCAACGCCTGACCGGTGCGGACAAACTCACCCCGGAACAGGAACGGCGGATCGCAACAGGTCTGAGGCGCTTGGCCAATGGTGATCCGGCTCTGCGCACCTTCTCGGATTTTGCCGACACTCTGCGGTCTGTCGATGATGCGAACGCGCCGGTGCAGCTGCTCGATGCGCTCAGCAAGTGGCATGGGTCCGGTAATCGCGCTTGGCTGTTCGACAATGCTGAGGACAGTTTCAGCCTCGATCAGGCCGTGACCGCTTTTGACATGACGGCGCTGCTCAAGGCTTCTGATATCCGCCTGCCCCTGCTGGACTACCTGTTCTACCGGATCGAGCGCAAACTGGCGCAGGGCAAACCGCTGATTATCATGGTGGATGAGGCGTGGGCTTTGTTTGACGATCCCCGGTTTGGTCCCCGTATCCAGGACTGGATCAAAACCATCCGAAAGCTGGATGGAATTCTGGTGTTCATGACCCAGGAGACCTCAGATGCGGCCAAATCCTCAATCTCGGACACGCTGATCCAGTCGACTGAAAACCGCATCTTCTTTGCCAACCCCAAGGCCGACCGCAAAACCTATGTTGATGCGTTCCGGCTCACTGAGGCCGAGTTCAGCGCGATTTCATCCATGCCACCAAAATCCCGACTGGTGCTGATCAATGACGGAGACGGATCGGGCGTTGTCTCGACACGGCTTGATCTTCCCGAACAGTTCTATCGGGTCTTATCCGCCACGGGTGACATCGTTGCCGAGATGGACCAGCTGCGCGCCGAGCATGGTGAGGATGGCTGGCTCGAAGCCTTCATGACCCCCAAAGCCACTCAGGAGACCTCCCAATGACCCGCACATGCCTATTCCTTGTCTTCGTCTTCGGCCTGCCCCTGCTCGGGGCCTGCACCATTACCGGTGATGCTCTCGATCCGCCGCGTGAGCTGAAGGCCAATTGCAACATCGCCGATGCCGAACCGGTCCCTCAGACCGGCCTTGCCACCACCCCGCCGCTCAGCATCGGCAAAATCTGACCCCTCCCCGGAAAGGACGAGACAATGAAGACCATTCTGAAAAGCACCGCCGCGGTTGTTGCACTTGCACTGACCGGGTTTGTCGGAACTGCCGACACGGCCAAGGCACAGGGTGTTCCAACCTTCAGTGCAGCAGAACATGCCGAGTTGATCGCGCTGCTGAATTCCAGCGGCGAAATGGTTGGTCTGAACACGCAGATCCTCGACAATGCGTTGTTGCAGCTACAGGAGCTTCAGGAGCAATTGCGCCAGGCGCGAGCGACGCACAATGCCATCACCGGCGCGCGCGAAACGATCGGCAACCTGTTCAATGGTGATATAACCCCGCGCAAGCTGTCCTCGTCCCTGTCCACACTGTCGATGACCGGCAAGTCGGTGAACAACCGTCTCAGCAACCATATGGAAGAACTGAAAGTCGACTTCCAACCGTTGAACGGGCTGCAGGCATTGGGTCGAACCTCAGAAGATCCGCTCACCAAGTCGCATGATCTCGTATCCGGCGCGAGCTTTGCCGGCCTCGCCGTTGCCGAGGAAGGTTTTGCCGGGGCTGGCGAAGCGATGGAGCGCTATGACGGCTATCGTGAGCAGATTTCCGCAACCGATGATCTGAAAGCTAGCATTGATCTGAACACACGCATAGCGATTGAGAACGGTATGATGCTCGCCACTTTGTTGCAGACCCTCTCTGCACAAGGTCAGCTGGACGCCGCAATCGTAAACCAGCGTCTGCGCGGTCAGGACATTGTCGCCCGCCAGGCGTACAGACCTGAAGGATCAAACTGATGCGCTTCCCTACAAACACGCTTCTCATCGCTGCAACCGTCGCCACCACGTTGGCGGCGGGCCAGCCCGCCTTTGCTCTGACAGCTGCAGAAAAGCGCGAAAACTTCCGCTTAGGAAAGGCACTGGAAGTTTCTCGCACTCGCAGATCGGCCGAAGTCAGGTTCGCATATGCAGAGAATTGCGAGGCTGCATTTTCTCGAGATGACCCTATGCCGGAACGGGATGTCCGTATCACCGAGGAGGTCGAAATTGACAATGACCTAATGGGCATGACCGTCGAGCAAATCTCGGAGCAATATGGAATCGCATCGGACGCATTCTATGAAGCGGACCGGGCCGTGAATGACTGCATCCGTAAATTCAGAAAAAGGAATGATGGGTCATGAGCATCCGAGATTTCCTTGTTGGCACCGATCAAAGCTTTGACGACATCATCAACGGTGGGTCGCAGCAGGTGTTCCAGGCGCTTGCGACCCCCAGCGCTCAATTCCTTACCCTGTTGGCCGGGGCCGCGTTGGCAGTCTGGGCGGTGACGGCAGCATACCGGGGCAGTTTCTCTCTTGACGGATTTATCACTTTCGTTTTTCGATTCACGTTTTTCTATTTAGCGGTATCCGGTGGTGCTCTCTGGACGCAGTTTATCTATCCGTTCATCACCGGGTTTCCGGTGGCTGTCGGGAACACCATAGTCAGCGAGTTCAGCGGAGGCGGAACTGCTGGGGGCATTGCAACGGCTTTTGCTGAGTTCGCCAATACGGCATTTAGAAACATCATAACCGCTTTGGGATCGTACGGCGTTACGGACTATCTGGGCGGAGATGCTCTTGGTGTGGTCCTGATGGCATTGATCGCCTCTGTCTCGATTCTATTCATGATTGTCATCGCTTTGGCGCTGCTCGTCGCATCCAAAGTTCTATTGGCTATTCTGATTGCGATATTTCCGGTTATGGCGGTTTGGGCCTATCTCCGCAGTTCTGCAGAAATCTTCAATGGCTGGGTTCGCGGCATTACGATGCTCGTATTGTTCCAGATCCTGCTCTTTGGCGTTATGGGCATCGCGCTCGCTGCCACACAGGGTACGGCTGACGCGGTTTCAGCGGGTGTGGATTCGGGCGCGGACATACCTCTGGAAATGTTCAAGCTGGCAGGAATGAGCGGGATTACCGCTGGATTGCTTCTGATCTGCCCGATGATCGCACAGCGAATTGGCGGCGCGGCTTTGAACCTCGGCGAGTCACAGATCAAAGGCGCTAGTCAGGCTGGGATGAAACTTCTGGGCGGCCAGCTGACGGGCGCAAACACTGGCGGCAACAACCTGGGCGATGTCTCCAATCAACGTGCAAGCGCTGCAAATGAGGTCGACAGGCCATCCGCAACAGAGGCCAACAACCAGCGCATTCGGGAATCTGTAAGGCGTGGGGCCGAACGTATGGCCGAAGAAGCACGACGGCGCGGAAGCTGATCAAAACTCATTGAAATCATTGGCGGGCTGGCCCCGCAACAGACGAGGAGTCACCAGATGCAACAAGCAGCGGCAGATTTGAGGCCCGACCCGCTCAATCCTGACGGGCAGTATCAGGGCTCTCCCCTGCCCGATACCACCACCATTCATGACGGCCACGACCGCTGGGAAGATGAGATGTATCTGTCGATGCGGCGCAGGACAAAGATAGCCTATATCGTGGCCGCGGCTGGCTCATTGATGGGGGTGATGGGCGTTGCAGCCGTCATGGGCCTCACGCCGCTCAAACAGGTCGTACCGATCACCATGACCGTCGACAAACATACCGGGCTGGTCAACGTGGCCTCACGCCTGGGCGAGCTCACGCTGGACGATGATGAGTATGTCACACAGGCGTTGTTGTTCCAGTATGCCCGCGATCGGGAAACCTATGACGCGCATGATCAGCGGGAACGTCTGACCGATGTGTACCGGCGGACCTGTGGCGGAGCCGCCGAGGATCTGGCCGCGCTCTATGACGAGGAAAATCCCAACAGCCCAATGAACATCTACGGCAACTTTGGGCGCGTGGATGTCCGTATTCGGTCTGTCACGCTGAACAACGGAAATTCGGCCACGCTGCGCATCACGAAAAGCGCCCGCCAACAACAGGGCGCACCCGTCTCAGAGCGCAATTTCGTGGTGACGATGGGCTACGAGTTCGACCGCACCGGATACATGACACTGGAAGAGCGTTGGAACAACCCAACCGGCTTTTGTGTCGCCAATTACCGACTGGATGAGGAGGCGCGATAATGCTGCGTATAATTTGCACTGTAGCTGTGATGCTGGCGCTTGGCGCGGCCTCTGTCTCAGCTGAACAAAAAGGACGGGGAACACGCACAGACGCGCGCGTGCGCACCCTCGTGTATCACCCTGACGAGGTGTACAAGATCGATGTGTCGCGGGGCTATGCTCTCAGCATTCACCTTCAAGACGGTGAACAGATGGTCGATGAGGTCCGGGGCGATCCGAAGACCTGGGACTTTATCCCTCTGACCGCTGGCAACGGCTTTGTCCTGAAGGCCAAACATGCCACCACGCAGGCGAGCAACCTCATTCTGCAAACCAACCTGCGCAGCTATGTGTTTCTTCTTCAGGCGCATGAAGCCGGTCCACCTGATAATGTCGGGTTTCTGTATCGATTCAGCTATCCCGATCAGAAAAAGGGCTACAAGCCCCGGCAGGCCGGTAACATCCAGGCGGCCTTCAACACCACCGGGCGGCCTGCCAATCTGCAATACAGCGCGAGTGGTGACAGGTTGCTGCGGCCGGAAGTGGCGTTTGATGATGGGCGCAAGACCTATCTGCGCCTGAAACAGCAAAGCGTGCGGCCCGCTGTCTTTGCCATGGACGCCAGAGGGCGTGAACGTTTGGTCAACTCAGCGGATCTTGCGGACGGCACCATTGTCGTGACCGGTGTTTATCCGCGCCTGGTCCTGCGCGACGGGCCTTATGTGGTCTGCATATTCAACATGCCCCTCTATGAAATCGACCAGAACCGCGACCCGAATAAGCCCCGCAGGGTTTCGTCATCCACGCCACAGCGCAATGCAAGCCAAGGTGGGGAGAGCCGCTGATGGCACAGAAAAATATACTGCTTGAGAACCGCATCGAAGGCTCAGAGGAAGAAAATCGCGGCCCAAACCTGCCCATGATCCTCGGCATCGGTGCATTGGTTGCCTTTGTTGGCCTGTTTTTCTGGATCAACAGCGGCGGGGATGAGACCGGCCGACGCGGCAGCATCATTCCAGAAGTCAACGAGACGCCGGATCAGCGCAATCAGGGGGGCACCCTTTTTGGTGCCGTGCCAACGGAACCTTTGCCCAAGGTCGAACAAGAGCCTGACCCGCGCGTCGCCATTCTTGAGGCTGAGCTGGCCGAGTTGCGTGAACTGATCGCAGCCGCGCAGACCGGGGCACCCGCTGAGGAAACGGCCGCCGAAACCCCTGCTCCGGATCTTGATGCAGCCGCTCTCGCCGCACTGGAACGGCGCACCGAACGACAAGAAAAGGCGCTTGAGGCGTTCCTGAAGAAGCTGGAAGAGGATCGGCTAGCCGATGAACGCAGGCAACGGGAACTGCTCGCGCGGATTCAAGCGGCCCGACCCATTACAGAACCGGGCCAAGCGTCAGAACCGGCACAGGAAGACGATGCGGCGCAGGCTGCGGTTCAGGCTGAAGAAGACCGGTTGACCCAGCCTTTGACCAACAGCCTTGGGCGCAGTGCTGCCGGGGCGGGTGCTGGTGACAAGTCGAATAACAGCACGGGCAACGATTTCCTCGATGCCGCCGCGTCTCGTACCGTCCAGACAGCGCGGGCGACCCAGTTGCAGGATGTGCATCGCCTGATCACGCAAGGCACCATGATTCCGGGCGTTCTGGATACAGCAATATCGTCCGATCTTCCCGGTGAACTGAAAGCCACCATTAGCCGGGATGTGTGGTCTGCGGATGCAACAACAATCCTGATCCCCAAAGGGTCAACGCTGATTGGCGAATACTCGTCCGATATCTCTCTGGGTCAGCGCCGGGTCCTAGTGGCCTGGAACCGGGTGATCACAACGGACGAGCGTTCCATCATGATCGGGTCACGCGGCGTCGACGGGCTGGGCCGCGCCGGTTTGGCGGGCAATGTGCAGCACCACTTTGGACTCAAGTTTGAAGCGGCATTCTTCATCTCAATCTTCTCGGGGATTTCCAGCTTCGGCAATCGCACTCTGAGCGAGAACGATCTGTCCACAGGAACCGATGGCTTTGCGAATTCCGGTCAGGATGCCTTTGAGGAATACCTGTCGATCCCGCCGACAATCTGGGTGAATCAGGGCGAGCACATCAACGTGTTCGTCTCGCGGGATTTGTATCTGTGACGTTGGATCAATGACCCAAAGATGGGGCTCAACAGCGTTGCGCCCCGCTTTGTCTTGAAGCCTGCAACCCCCGACATTCTTGCCCTGAAGGAGACTGCGATGAGCACCATACAGGCAAAGACCCACCTTCCGTATACGATTGCAGCTGGCGTCCTAAGCATCCCACTCTGGGCCGCACTTTTGATCGCGTGGAAGGTGAATGGCGACATTGAAACATGGCGACCCTGGCTCCTGCTCAGCCAGCGCAATAGTCTGCACCAGAAGGATTGGGACCTGGTCCTTTGGGGCGGTATCACGCTTGGACTGATGACCGGCGCGGGCCTTGCCTATCTCTTCGGCGGAATGGTGTTTGGCGTCACCGCCACAGACGCCCACGGCGACGCGCGATGGGCATCGGCCAAAGAGATCCGCGCAGCGCAGTTGATCAGCGATTGGGGGCTGGTGCTGGGCAAACTGGGAAAACCGGAGAAAAAGGCCCCGCACCTACGCGCCCATACGGATGATCAGGGCACGGTGCTGGTGTCGGGACCGCCGCGCTCCGGTAAGGGTGTTGGTATCGTCGTGCCCACCCTGCTCGACTATCCCGGTTCAATGATCGTCTATGATGTGAAGGGTGAGCTTTTCGAAACCACGTCGCGGCGGCGGCAGGCAAAGGGCGACAAGGTACGGGTGCTGTCGCCCTTCGATGTGCAGTTTTCGAACAACCCGGACGGTTCGCTTGTTGGCCGGTCGCACAGTTTCAACCCGCTGGTTGAGATTGCGGCAATGGATGATCTGGAAGACCGGCTTGTGCGGATCTCGGAAATCAGTGCCGCGCTGTTGGCCCCCAAAAGTTCAACTGGCGCCGAGGCGTCCTTGATGGAAGATGCGCAGGAAATCTTTGAGGCCGCGGCGGCGATCGTCTGCAATGAACCCGAACCTTCGCTTGGCCGGGTGCTGCAGGTGCTGACGCCCGAAGTGGCGGGCGATGATGAGATACCGGATTACAAGGGCATGTTTGCCGCCCTCGCCGCGCGTGCGCCTGATCCTGTTTCAAAGGGCGCGATGCTGCGCATGGCGGGCCAGGACAACAAGCAGCTGGGTATCTACCTGTCAGTCCTGATGGGCGGCGGTCTGAATGCCTGGCGCAACCCCGCGATCGTGCGCGCGACAAAGACCAATGACTTCAATTTTGCATCGATGCGTTGGGACCCCCAGACCTGCTACATCTCGATTCCGGAAGCGCATAAGCGGGTGTCGCGCCCTTTGGTGCGTCTGTTCATCCAGTGCGCGATCAACGCGCTGCGTCGTCGTCTCATGGCCTCGGGTGAAGATTTTCTGCCCGTCCTGTTCTTGATCGATGAGTTTCATTCTCTGGGGAGAATGCAGGGTGTCCTTGATGCTGTGACCACCCTGCCCGGCTATGGCGGCCGGTTGTGCCTGATTGTGCAATCGCCGGCGTCACTTCGGGAACATTATGGGCCATCTGGTGAGGAGATCCTAACCGAGAGTTCGCATCTGCATGTGTGGCTGACGCCAAATTCCGAAGAATCAAAGCAAAAGCTGTCCAAGGCGCTTGGCAACAAGACAGTGACGCAGAAATCGGTCTCGGGGCGCAACTGGTCGAAGGAACCCGGTCGGTCGGAAAGCTGGTCGGAGAAATGCCGGGCGCTGCTTACCCCCGAAGAAATCGGCCGTCTGGGCAAGGAAGAGGTCATAATCACCGGCAAGGGCATGTTCCCGATCCGAACTAATCGAGTGTCGTACTACAAAGATCATCGGTTCAAAGCGCTGAATGACAGTCAGAAGGGCAAGCCCTGGCCGGATGTGCCTGTGGTCAAGGATAGGATTGTGACGCGGTTTGATGAGTTCCTAAAAAGTGCGTGGTCGGCAAAATCGTCTGAGTTCGAAGAACCGGAGCCTGAGCCTGTCGCCAAACCGTCCTTGTCGCAGCGTGCGACTGTCACTGGACCACGCACTTACGATCCACCTGAGTATGACGAATATCTTGATCAAGGTGTGGCCGGCTACGGGTACTTCGAAGATCCGCGCGAGACGACCGATGACGAGGAAACAGCAGAGGACCGCCAGCTGAAGCAAGCCATGGAATCTGTGAAAGCGCCAAGCTTTGCAGACAACCTCGGCAACCTCTTGAACCTCGCTCCGATCAATCCGGACAGTGAACCCGAACTAGCCGATCTGGCGCACCGGCTCTCGCCGGAAGAATTGGTCAATAGACTGATGCCACTGTTCAGCGGTGAAAACGTGAAGATCAGTGGTTATTCGCCGCGTGGGGCATAGGCCAGCAAGTAGCGGAACGAAACTGCCGTTTGGTGACGCTTCATCAATCTCTGGTTTCGGTGTGTGGTGACGTCCTCAATGCTGGCTCTAGCTCAACATTCAAGCTTGCGGCCAAATCAAAAAACCGTCGTCGTACTGTCTCGGCGTAGGGATTGGCCTTCTCAATCGCTTCGAATACTTCTGGCGCATCATGCTGAACCATGGCAATTGCTTCAGATAACAAGTCAAAGCTCTTCGTTGTCATACGCGTTGGCAGCGGTCCCATGCGCAGCAGCACTTTGGCGATGAGATGGGTGAGGCCCTGGACAACCGCTGCTTCTTGGTCGTGGTCTTCTGGAGTTGTCATGATGACAGTCAAACCCAGAGCCTTGCGTAAAAAAGCAGCCAGTCTCAAATGTCGTCTTCCTTGAATGGGGCAGACTGCAATTTTTAGCCCTTCAATACCTGTCGCGGCACTCTGAGGACCAAACAAGGGGTGGGTCGCGACGATGTCTACATGGTTCGGTAGCCGCCGCCGCATGATTTCCGAGGGAACAACTTTTACTGACCCCACATCAACAATCAGCGCGCTGGGTTTACAAGCAACCGCGATCTCGCCGACCACCTGCTCAAAAGAGGACACCGGTGCCGCAATGAGGATCACATCAGCCTGCGATACTGAGTGCAATGAGGACAGACACACTCCCAGTTGCGTTGCTACTTTGGATACCTCCACGGACGGATCATAGGCCGATATCTTGAAGTGCTGGCCAAGATGAAAGGCGGCGAGTTGTCCGAATGCACCAAACCCCACAATGCCCAGCGACGTGTTTTGACTTCTGCTGTTTTTGTTCATTTTCCGACCTTTGAATTTGCCGCCCGGCACAAGGTCGATTTTACGTTGACCGCTGTCAGGGCAGCGGAAAACCAATGATGAATTGCCCGCAGCTATCGAAGCTGAGGATAATAGTCCTGCGATGCGAAGAACGATCTGATCATGACGCCAGCGATAAAGCACTCAAGAGAGCAGAGTCAACGATGTTGCTGTCTAGCGGCTATTGGTTCAGGCGCGGCATTTTTGTGTTTTTCAACACAATCGGCTCAAAACAGCGGTTCAAAGCACTTCGTACTGGTGATTGGTTCAGCCCGCACAGGCCATTGAAAACTGGAGTTTGCAGTTTCCGAGTTGCGAACACAAACCAGACATTTAACAAACAATGCCAAATGCCTGGTTCTGGGTTAAATGGAGTTACTCGCGCCCAGAGGTGTCCCACCAATGCGGTTGCATGAACTGTGGGATTGCCTTCGTCGTGCCGCTCAACCTCTCGATTGCTCCAGCCGTCAACTCAAGTGCCATCCACGCTTCATGCGCTGTCAGCAGGTCCGGGTAAGGCGTCTGTTTGTCAGTCGCGACAAAACCATATCGAGGATAGAAAGTCGGGACGCCCAACACAAACACTGCGTCCGTTCCAATGGACTTTAGGTGTTCGATGCTGGTATCCATTAGCTCCTTACCGACGCCACGGCCTTGATACTCCGGCGACACACCACAAGGTGCAAGCAGGTAGCATTTTGTCTCTGGGTGATCCTCGAAGACAAATGGGGTGAACAGCACGTTGCCTGCGATCCGCCCGCCACGTTTGACACTGATAGAGATCGTGTCTGGATGATCGAGGAAGTCTTTGGCAAGTTGAGCGGTTTCTTCACCTTCTGCTTCGCCAAACGCCAGTCTGTGGACTCCCAAAATGGCGTCGATTTCTGATTGTTTCATAGTTCATTCCTAGATTTAGTGAGTTTATTCGCGCACCAGAAGGCCTCCCAGGTCGGTGGCTCTTACTCCGATGCTTGAAGCAGAGTTGCGTTGTCTGGTTTTCAGAACTCGGCTCTAAACTTGCTCGCTTGGATGACCCCACATGCGCGGCTCAGCATATGGGCCTGTCACGCTGGAAGTGCTTTCTCCGATGCCATTCAAAGCGCCCGGTGTGAGTTCGCGCGCAAACCAACACTCAAGCGGAGCCTGCGTTCTCACAGGCGGCAGGACATTGTGAGGGGTGTTGTATCGGTTCCCATAGTGGAACGGTTCTCCCATCACGAAGATCACATCTGCATCAAGTTGCCGCTCCGCCTCTTCCATCAGGCGCGTGGCATAACCCTTTCTTTGAAACTCGGGCAGGACAGCCAACGGAGCCAGCACGAAACACTTCGAGTGCGGTGCCTTGTCGATTGTGAGCGGGGTGTAGCAGGCATGCGCGACCCCCTCATAAACGATGGAAAAGCTGCCGTCTGCGATCAGGTCATCCGCAAAATCGGCATACAGTTTCGCATGTCGTTCATCGTATAAGC
>NZ_JBQFMH010000013.1:0-79854 GCF_056531745.1 Ruegeria sp. L12 | reverse complement strand
CCAAAGGATACTGAACAGGCATCTCCCAACCCGCAAAATCAACCAACTTCCCCCCCAACTCAACATGCAAAGAATGAAGTGGCGTGCGTTTCGGTGCGTCGGTCATAGCGGATACCTTTTCGTATCTAATGGTCAAAGCGCATGTCCGTCAGTCTGACCCAAGCTGCGTATTTTGCAACGATTCAGCCTTTGAATTTGGCGGCACACCTTGATCGCGGCAGGTCTGTATACGGGTGCATGCATCAATAATGTTCCTATAGGAAACTTTTTTCCGTTAGGCAACACTCGTTGTTCTGACCCCTGAAGATCAGTGTCTGGATTCAGAGAAGTACCGATAGCCTGTTCTCTTTACCGTCAGCCAATACGCTGGAAAACTTGTATTTTCCCCACGACTTATTTCCCTGAGCTTCCCAGAGCCCGAACGGCCTGATCCAGCACATGCAGGCCGGCGATCAGGTCATCCTCGGCTGTATCCTCGGAGAAATCATGGCTGATTCCATTGATCGAAGGCACAAACAGCATCGCAACCGGCATCAGGCGAGAGACGTTGGTGGCATCATGCAACGCGCCCGAAGGCATTTTACGCCACTTGCCCGGCGCGATCCGCTCGGCGCCCTGCTCCAGAGCCTGACGCAATCTTTTATCCATGCTAACAGGTTCCAGCCCCAACATCGGGCCGTAGTCCAGCGCCATAGCCTGCTGTTCCGCCACTTCTTGTGCGGTGGACCGGATGATTTCCTCCATCCGCACCAACCGATCCGCATCGCCATCGCGCCACTGCATCGAAAATCGCGCTCGTCCGGGCACGATTGACGAGGCATTGGGATGCAGATCGACTCGCCCGATGGTCCAGACAGTCTGCGGCGTGACCACATTGCGGAACCGGTCGTTAAGCCGCGCGTTGAACAAGGACAACGCCTGAAACGCATCGCGGCGCAAGTGCATGGGTGTGGTGCCTGCGTGGTTCTGCTGGCCCTCAAACGTCATGACCATGTCGCGGATGCCGACGATGTCGGTGACCACTCCGATCTGTTCGCCCGCCGCATCCAGCGCGGGACCCTGTTCGATATGCATCTCGATGAAGCCGCTGAACAGGGAGGGGTCGACAAAGACCTGCGCCAGATCCGCCATCACGGACCGGGCATCGCCAAAGCTGACGCCGGTTCCGTCGGTCAGGACGTCCGCCTTGTCCAACGGCAATCCGCCCGACCAGACCGCCGAACCGGTGGTGACGCCAAACCGCCCCTCCTCATCCTGAAAGCTGACGACCGAGATGGGGTGCTCGCTGGCTCGCGCGATTTCCAGCGCGGCGATTACACCCAGGGCACCATCCAGCCAACCGCCCTCGGGCTGGCTGTCGGAATGCGACCCCATCAGCAGCGAAGGACCGTCGGCCAGGCCAAACAGATTACCCACGGGATCGAAATGCGGCGTCAGCCCGGCCTCGACCATCCGTCCGGCCAGCCATTGCCGCGCCGCGATATCGGCTTGCGAATACGCAGGCCGCACGACACCCTTGCCGACGCCTGCGGCTCCGAATTCGCGCAGCTTGTGCAGGTCGGACAGAAATCGTGTTTGATCGACAGTCATGAGGTCCTCCGCCGTGATGGTCAGGGCGACCATAGCCGCAAACCGCCGCCGTGGCAGGAATTTTTCAGAACGCGCGGAAACCCCTCTGGCCCCGGCCCCGAACCTGCCCTAAGACTTGGCGCGAAGAGGACGGACATGTCGCATATCACGCTGGTACGTCACGGGCAGGCCAACACGGCGGCGCGGGACGAAAAGAACTATGACAAGCTCAGCGAGCTGGGCCATCAGCAGGCGCGCTGGCTGGGCGCGCATTTGCAGGACACCCGCGCGCATCATCCGCGCGTCTATTGCGGCACGCTGGTCCGGCACGCGGAAACCGCCGCCAGTATGGGCCTGCCCGCACCGGTGCGCGACGCACGGCTGAACGAGATCGAGTATTTCACCCTCGCCCAACTGTTTCAGGATCAACACGGCGTAGCCATCCCTACGGATCGCGAGGGCTTTGTCGACCATCTGCCGCGGACCTTCACTGCCTGGGCCAATGGCGACCTGAAAAACACGCCCGAGACTTTTGAAGAGTTCGAAACCCGCGTCCGCGATGCGTTGCGCGACATCGGCACCGAGGGTGGCCCGGCCATCGTGGTGACCTCGGGCGGGTTGATCTCGATGGTGGTGCGGCAGGCGATGGGGCTGGACATTCCGTCGATGGCGCGGGTGGCCCTTGCCATCATGAACACGTCGATGCACCGTCTGCGCCCGGTTGGCGCGCAACTGAGCCCGGTTCTGTTCAACGCCGTTCCGCATCTGGAAGCGCCCGAACGGCAGTTCGCGCAAACGCATCTGTAAGGAGGTCCGCATGCAACTCTATTACGCCCCCCGCACCATCTCGGTCGCTGTTGCCATCGCGCTGGAAGAGGCCGGGCTGGAGTACGAGGCGATCCGGCTGGACTTTGCCGCAGGAGAGCAGACCAAGCCTGCCTACAAGCAGATCAACCCCAAGGGCCGGGTTCCGGCATTGGCGGTCGAAGGCGGCATCCTGACCGAAACCGGCGCATTGCTGGAATATATCGCGGCCAAGGCCCCGCAGGCCGGGCTGGTGCCCGATGATCCGGTGATGGCCGCCCGCATGCGCGAAGTGATGTTCTATCTGGCCTCGACCATGCATGTGAACCACGCCCACGGACGGCGCGGTCCCCGCTGGGCAGACAAGAAGTCCAGCTGGAAAGATATGAAAGAGAAAATGCCGCAAACCATGACCGCCTCGTGCAGGTATGTCGAGACGGCAGGCCTGCGCGGACCATTCGTATTGGGCGACCGGATCAGCCTTGCCGATTGCTATCTTTTTGTGGTTTGCAGCTGGCTTGAGGGCGACGGCGTCGATGTCTCGGTCTTTCCCAAGATCATCGCCTTCCGCGAAGCGATGGAGGCACGGCCTTCGGTTCAGGCGGTGCGCGCCGCCGGAATGCTCTGACAAAAGGACAACGCATGACACATCTCTGGGTCCGGGCCGAACAACGCCCCAACGAGGAACGGGTGGGGTTGACCCCTGAAGGCGCCGCCGCACTGATCGCCGCCGGTATCCGCGTGACGGTCGAGGAAAGCCATGTCCGCGCCATCCCACTGGACGGCTACAAGGCCGCAGGTTGTGAAATCGCGGCCGAAAACTCCTGGCCCGACGCCCCGCTGGACGCGATCATCTTTGGCCTCAAGGAACTGCCCGAAGACGGCACGCCTCTGCCCCATCGCCACATCATGTTCGGTCATGCCTACAAGGGTCAGCACTCGGGCCGGGCGCTGTTGCAGCGGTTCAAGGCCGGGGGCGGCACGCTGTACGATCTGGAATATCTGGTGGACGAGGATGGCCGCCGGGTTGCCGCTTTTGGCTATTGGGCGGGCTATGCCGGGGCGGCGGTCACGTTGAAAACGTGGGCCGCGCAACAGCGGCGGCAGGAATGCCCGCCCGTCGGAGTTTATGCGGGCAAGGACGCCCTGATTGCCGAGCTGCTGGCAGAGCTGGACGCCACAGGTGCCACTCGCCCCAGCGCCATCGTCATCGGCGCTTTGGGCCGGGTCGGTACCGGGGCGGCTGACCTGTGCGAGGCGATGGGTGTCAGCGTCACCAAATGGGACATGGCCGAGACGGCCAGCGGTGGGCCGTTCCCCGAAATCCTTGACCACGATCTGTTCCTGAACTGCATCTTCGCCCGCCCCGGCACCCCGGTCTTTGTGCCGCGCACGGCGCTGACCGCCCCGCGCAAGCTGACCGCCATCGGCGACGTCGCCTGCGATCCGGACAGCGATTACAACCCGGTCCCCGTTTATGACCGCGCCACCACATGGGACGCCCCCGCCCTGCGTGTGGCCAGCGACCCGGTGATGGACGTGATGGCCATCGACAACCTGCCGTCGATGCTACCGGTCGAAAGCTCGCAGGATTATGCGGCACAACTGCTTCCCACATTGCTGACCCTGACCGACATCGAAGCCGGTGTCTGGGGCCGGGCAGCGGCAACCTTTAACACTCATATCGAAGGAATCTGAGCGATGACGATTCACTGGTGTGGCACCGGCCTGTCGGCCATCCCCGGCCTGCGCCGCCTGATCGAGGGCGGGCACAAGGTCACCGTCTGGAACCGGACCGTTGAAAAGGCCAAGGCCGAGGTCGGCGACCTGACCGACGACATCCGCGCCTTCGACATCGACGCGCTGGGCGCGGTGCTGGGCAAAGGCGACGTGATCGTCTCGATGCTGCCCGGTGACTGGCACGTGCCGCTGGCGGAACTGGCGATTTCGAAAGAAGCCAACTTTGTCTCCTCCTCCTACATCGCGCCCGAGATGCGCGCGCTGGACGACAAAGCGCGCGAGGCGGGCGTCGCGCTGGTCAACGAAGTCGGGCTGGACCCGGGCATCGACCACCTGATGGCCCATGCGCTGGTCGCTGACTACCGCGCTTCGGACGCGTTCGATGCACAAAACCACCTGAGCTTCATCTCGTATTGCGGTGGCATTCCAAAACACCCGAACCCGTTCCGCTACAAGTTCAGCTGGTCGCCCTTGGGTGTGCTGAAAGCGCTGCGTTCCCCGTCGAAATCGATCCGCGATTACGCCCCGCTGGACGTCGCCCGCCCATGGGACGCGATCAGCAGCTATATCGCTCCGCTGCCTGCGCCGGAGAGCTTCGAGGTCTATCCCAACCGGGATTCCTTGCCGTTCATGCAGGAATACCAGTTCGAAGATCACTGGACTGTCAAGGAATTCGTTCGCGGCACGCTGCGCCTGAACGGCTGGGCCGATGCCTGGTCAGATGTGTTCACCGAGATCGAAACCCTGTCCGGCCCGGAGGGCGATGCGCGCCTGAAAGAGATGTCCGATCAGTTCTGGGCAGAAAACGCCTATGACGAGGGCGAACCTGACCGCGTCGTGCTGTGTGTTGGCCTGAAGGCGGAAAAGGACGGCGTGCCGGTCTGGCACAAAACCTATGTCATGGACGCCTGGGGTGACGAACGCGGCACCGCCATGGCACGGCTGGTGTCGATCCCGGTCTCATTGGCGATCGAAGCGGTGCTGAACCGCGCCATTCCTGCGGGCGTTCATGCAGCCCCCAGCGATCCAAAACTGGTTCAGGATTGGATGGCCGAAATCGACCGGTTGGCGCAGCATCTGCAAATTGTGGATCACACCGCCTGACCACTATGCGCCGCGCCATCCATTTCGGCGCGGCGCCTGCCGCATTCCATTCTTTTTCTGTTTGAAAACTCTTTGCTGGGCCAAAGCCTACATCAGATCGTTCTCGACATCCTCAGCCGAAATACCCAGCGCATCCAGCCCGTTTTCAAGATGATCCGACAAGTGCGGCGTGCCGATCAGATAATCCGCACAAGGGGTCGAGGCCTCGGACTTTGCGGTTGCAATAGCCTCGGCCAGATCTTCGGCAAAGAAACTCTCGCGCCCGATCCACATGACGGCAACCAGTTCCGCCTGCTCATCCTCGCCCATACGGTCGATAAACGCACGCAGTTCGCCTTCGGCCCGGTCCAGTTCACGCCCCATCATGGCGACCTGAGCTATTTTTCTTGCCGAGATTTCCAGCATGTCCCAACTCCTCGTGTTCGCGGTTTCAGACTACCACAACCACTCTCGGGTGGCCGAGTCTTTGATCTTGAACAAACCGGCGCGGCTTAAGGCTCGCGAATGCGGGAAATGGGATGGTCCGGCACCGGCGCGGTTCGGAACGGTCGGAACGTCGCTTTCTTCAGTTTCAGCTTCAACGCTTGCCAGACAATCAAGGCAAAGGTGCGTCGCGCCCCAAAGGGCCGCCGCAGCAGTGACCATACGATGGCCGCGTTGGTCAAAGGCGCGCGCGGCCCGGTCAGTGTCGCGATCAAGCCACCGGCCTCTCGGCCATAGTCAATCCAGACGCCAACCCGGTCCGGACGATAGTCAAATCGGAATGTATAGGATCCTTCGATCTTCTGGAACGGCGAGACATGCATCAGCTTGTCCGCCACGATACGATCCGTCGCCTGAATGGGCGCGAAATTGGCGTTGTGACAAAGATAGCTGTGGCGGGTGCCAAAGGTGTTCGTCACTTCGGCCACGACCGCATAAAGCTGTTGCTCGGTATCGAAACAGAACCAGAAGCTGGCAGGGTTGAATACGTGCCCCAACACGCGGGGCTGCGTCAGCAAGGTAATGTCTGCAGGTTGCGCAACACCCATCTGATCAAACTGATCGCGCAGCCACGCCGCGCCGAGACCGTTGCCCGGCTCACCCCCATGATCGCGGCTGCGCCAGTTGGTAACATTGATGCGGTTCAACGAGAACAGCAGCGGGGTCGCAACGGGTTTTTCGGGATCAAGCAGAATGTAGTCCACGGAATAGCGGAACGTGTTTTCAATCGCGCCCTTTCGCCCGTGATAGGTATGCCCTGCAATATGGTCGATCCGGTCCATCCTGCTCATCCATCTGACCTTTGCGCTGCTTGGACAGCACCCAAATCCAAGGTCATTTCATATGGATAATACGAAACCGGCATCAGGGTGGATTAAAATATTCGTGCGAAGTGATCCGGCTTGGGGCTGACTGCGTAATGTGGTTATGTTTACCGAGATCGATACCGCGAGCTTGGATGAACCGGTGGGCGATAGCCCTGCCATTAAACCCTTGCGCGCGAAGAAACGCATCAGGGGCCGACCGGTGAACCGAGTGAACGGCAGTTGTGAGACCAGAACCGAATGGGTGAGTCACGTCACCCGCATCCGCGATGCGCAGGATCAGGCGGCCTTTGCCGAGCTGTTTCAACACTTCGCGCCCCGGGTCAAAGCGTTCCTGATGAAATCAGGGGCCGACGCCGCGATGGCAGAGGAATGCGCGCAAGAGGTTATGGCGACCTTGTGGCATAAGGCGCACCTGTTCGATCCCACCCGCGCGACCGTGGCCACATGGGTGTTCACGATCGCCCGGAACAAGCGCATCGACGTGTTGCGCAAACAACGCCGCCCCGAGCCCGAAGACCTCGGCTGGGGCCCCGAGGCAGAGCCGGAACAGGAGGAGGTTCTGGCGCTGCAACAGGAAACCGCGCAGCTGCGTGACGCCATGGCGGCGTTGCCTGAGGCGCAGAGACAGCTGATCGAGAAGGCCTACTTCGGTGATCTGAGCCATCGAGAAATCGCATCTCAGACCGGGTTGCCTTTGGGCACGATCAAATCACGGATACGGCTGGCGCTGGACCGCTTGCGCCACGCGATGAACTGAGATGAAGACGATGGAACACAAGATCAAACATCACCTGACCGACGATCTGCTTATGGCCTATGCCGCGGGTACGTTGCCCGAAGCATTCGATCTTATGGTCGCCACGCATCTGTCGCTCTGCGACCATTGCCGCGCGCGGGCCGAAAGCTTTGACGCCGTCGGCGGTTGCGTTCTGGACGATCAGCCTGCCCCGGCTCAAATGGGAAGTGACGCGCTGGCCGCGACGATGGCCCTGATTGCACAGGGTGCCCCGACACCGAAGCCGCCACAGCTGAAATGCCCGGTTCTGCCGACCCCGCTTCAGGATTATGTCGGCGGCGATGTCAACGCGATCAAATGGAAACCCATTGGCATGGGCGTCAAGCAGGCCATCCTGCCCACGACGCGCGAGGCGACCGCCCGGTTGCTGTTCATTCCCGCCGGTGTGGCGGTGCCGGATCACAGCCACCACGGGACCGAGCTGACCATGGTGCTGCAGGGCGCCTTCTCGGATGAGGTTGACCGTTTTGCCCGCGGCGATGTCGAGATTGCGGATGAAGACCTGCATCACACTCCGACAGCGGATATGTCAGAAGATTGTATCTGTCTGGCGGTCACGGATGCGCCGTTGAAGTTCAGCAAGCTGATCCCGCGCCTGTTCCAGCCCTTCCTGAGAATCTGACCCGGCCTAGCCTTCGGACTGGCCTAGCGGCACCACGTTGCTGTGATCATCGGGGGCCAGTTCCTCAAAGTCGAAATTATCCAGCCGCTGCGCCCGACGCCCGGCTTTCTCGGCGCTGATCTTGATGTCCGAGATATCCTTGGCCGCCTGCCCGAAATGACGGTCAAGGTTCGAGACACGGTCGCCCAGACGTTCGACATCCTTGTGAAGCATTCCCAGTTCCTTGCGGATCGCCCCCGCCTGTTCCCGCATCCGCGCGTCTTTCAGGATCGCGCGCATCGTGTTCAGCGTCGCCATGCAGGTGGTGGGTGAGACGATCCAGACACGTTTGGAAAAACTCTCCTGCACCAGTTCGGGGAACTTGGCGTGCAACTCGGCATAGACCGCCTCGGACGGCAGGAACATCAGCGCGCCATCGGCGGTTTCACCATCGAGAATGTACTTCTCGGCAATGTCATTGATATGCTTGCGCACCGTGCTGCGGAACATCTGAACGGCGGCCTTGAACTCGGCATCATTGGTCGAGCCGATCAGCGCCTCATAGGCCTCTAACGGAAACTTGCTGTCGATCACAATCGGCCCCGGAGGGTTCGGCAGATTGATCAGACAATCCGCCCGCCGCCCGTTCGACAGGGTCGCCTGCAGCCGGAAACTGTCCGATGGCAACGCCTTCGAGACGATATCATTCAGTTGGATCTCACCAAAGGCGCCGCGCGTTTGCTTGTTCGACAGGATGTCCTGCAACGACAGTACATCGCCGGACAGTTTGGTGATATTGTCCTGCGCCTTGTCGATGGCGGCCAGACGCTCCTGCAACTGGGTCAGAGAGGTTGCGGTCTGCTTTGACGACCCATGCAGCGATTCCTTCATCCGCTCTTGCATCTCGGCCAGCGCGCGCGCTGATTTCATCGCGTTGTCGGCCAGCCGGTCATTCATCTGCTGCTGAACCGAAGACAGGCGGGATTCGACCGTCTGGATCACCTGAACCTGCGCATTGGCCTGCGTGTCCGAGACATGTTGCAAACCACCGCGCAACTGTTCCTGCCCTTGTCCCAATTGCTGCACATGCTGGCCCAGATGCGCCATCTGCCGCGCCAGCGGTTCCGCCATCCGGGCGGATCGGTTGGCCGCGCGCAGCGACAGGAATAACAGCAACAGGATCAGCGCCACCACCCCGCTTACAGTCAGGATCAAGGGGTCGTTCAGCGCGTATTGGGTACCTGCAATCTCGATCATGTCGCCTCGGATGTTCTTGTTTTATTCTTTCTAGCCCAGGCGGGCCGCAGAATCAACTGCGCCCGAACAGGCGTTCGATATCGCTCAGCTTCAGTTCCACGTAAGTCGGCCGCCCGTGGTTGCACTGGCCGGAATGGGGCGTTGCCTCCATCTCGCGCAGCAGGGCGTTCATTTCCTCGGCTCGCATGCGGCGGCCCGAGCGGACCGAGCCATGGCAGGCCACCCGACTCAGAATCGCCTCGATCCGCGCCTGCACCGTTTGGCTTTCGCCCTGATCGGCCAGTTCGTCGAGGATATCCAGAATCATCGCGCGGGCGTCGACCTCGCCCAGAATGGCGGGGGTTTCGCGCACGGCGATGGCACCTCCACCAAAGGGTTCGATGGTCAGGCCAAAGCGGGTCAGTTCATCCGCAACCGCCAACAGCCGCGTACAATCAGCATCGGACAGTTCGACAATCTCGGGGATCAGCAGGGCCTGGGCGGCAACGCCGTTCTCGGCCATCTGGGTTTTCAGCTTTTCGTAAACCAGCCGCTCATGCGCTGCGTGTTGATCGACGATCACCATGCCATCGGCAGTCTGGGCGATGATGTAATTCTCATGCACCTGCCCACGCGCGGCACCCAAGGGCAGGTCCTGTGGTGCGGGGTCTTCGTCAGCGATCGGAGCGACCGGAGCAGGCTCGACAACGCTGCCGCTATAATCCCGCGACAGCTCGGCAAAGCCCGGCGCCTGTGCCCGGTAGGCGGCCTGACGCGCCGCAGGCGAGGGCCTGCCCATCTGATAGACCCGCGCAGGGGCCGGTTGCGACGGTTCAGGCCGCATCGCACCCAATGTTGCATTGGCAACGGTGGTCGCCGCCCGATGCCCGGCTTCGGCCAGCGCGTGCCGCAGGGCCGAGACGATCAGGCCGCGCGCCACACCCGGGTCACGAAAGCGAACCTCGGACTTGGCCGGATGGACGTTCACATCGACCAGCGTCGGGTCACAATCGATGAACAGCGCCGCCGCCGGATGGCGGTCACGGCTGAGGAAATCAAAATAGGCTGCGCGCAGGGCACCTGTCAGCATCTTGTCGCGCACCGGGCGGCCATTGACGAACAGATATTGCGCCACCGCCGCGCCACGCGAAAAAGTCGGCAGGGCGGCATAGCCATAAAGACGAATGCCCTCACGCGCGGCGTCGATCCGCAGGGCGTTTTCGGCAAACTCGCGCCCGATCACGCGGGCCAGACGGGCGTGCAGCGCGTCGAACAGATCCCCGTTTTCGCGGTCGGCGCGGAACGTCACGCGCCCCTCACCCCCGCCTGAGACATCGCGCAGGGTAAAGGTAATCGCCGGTTCAGCCATGGCCAGACGTTTGACCGTATCAGTGATCGCCTGCGCCTCGGCCCGGTCGGTGCGCATGAATTTCAGCCGCGCAGGCGTAGCGTAGAACAGATCGCGCAGCTCAACCACCGTGCCCGCACGCAAGGCGGCGGGCTTCACCGCCTCCATCCTGCCCCCCGCCACATGCACCTGCGCCGCATCGCCCCCCGGAACGCGGCTGGTGATGGTCAAGCGACCCACCGCACCCAGTGACGGCAGCGCCTCGCCCCGGAAGCCGAAAGTGTGGATGTTCAGCAAGTCCGAACCGTCGATCTTTGATGTCGCATGGCGGGACAACGCCAAGGGCAAATCCTGCGCCGCGATCCCGCAGCCATCATCCGTGACGCGAATCAGCGTCTTGCCCCCATCCGCGATATCGATCGCGATGCGGCTGGCCCCGGCATCAATTGCGTTCTCGACCAGTTCCTTCACCGCCGAGGCCGGACGTTCCACCACTTCACCTGCTGCGATCCGGTTGATAGCGGCATCGTCAAGCTGCCGGATCACCGGTCGGGTTTCGCTGATATTGGGGTTCGTTTGCGCCATACCGCTAGACCTAGCATATATACGCGCGATTCTGCCACCGGTTTGACGAAAATTCAGAGGGCTGAAAATAAGGTGTCCGACCAGTTTGACCGCGCCGACAAGGGGGTAGCGACATTGGTCAAAGCTGGCCGGACAAACCGAAGTGAGTGGTGGTCATCCAATTAACACTTGAAGGACAAGTATCATCTGATTCGGAATAAATCTCGTTAATACTGCGCAATTGTTTCCATTTGGCAATTATGCGCCGATCTCGCAGGGGATTCTCAGGCGCGAACATGCCAAGTCAAGCAGTGCTCGGCGCGCCAGCGCGGGTTCGGCATGGTCCAAACACTGCCGTCAGCGCCAGAATCAAACCCGAAACCGTTGCGATCATGCCTGCCGCACTGACCGCATCCGCAGCCCCCAGCCAAAGCGGCCCGTACCCGGCCAGCACATAGCCTGCGATGGCTGAAAGGGCGGCAAACCCCACGCTCCACGCGATCTGAGTCTCCAGCCGGTTGGTCATCATGCGCGCCGCAGAGGGCGGACAGATGAACATTGCGATCACGATGATCGACCCAACCGCGTCAAAGGCGGCCACAGCTGCAATCGCAGCGGTGATGACCAGAGCCAATCCCAACGCACCCGTCCGGATACCGATGGTGCGGGCAAAACCTTCGTCAAAGGTGGAAATCTTCAGCGGGCGCCAGAACAGCCAGGTGAACAGGATCACCCCAACCAGCGCCAACGCGATACGCGGAAGCTCATGCGGCAGACCTGCCAGCGCCACCGGATCCAGCAGCGACGACCAGCCGGTGGCATCCAGCCAGATCAGGCTTTCCAGATTGCCGTACAGCGCATGTTCCACGTCCAGATGGACGGTTGAGGTATCGGTCTGTTCCAGCAACAGAACACCGCCCGCGAACATGGTGGTAAAGACGACCCCCATCGCGGCACCGGGTTCAATCTGGCCCAACCGACGGACGGCCTCGATCATCACGACGGCAACGATAGCGGCGCCGGCGGCGCCCAGCATCATCGGCCAGGTCGAAATGGCCCCTGTCAGCAGGAAGGCCACCACGATGCCGGGCAGCACCACATGGCTGATCGCATCCCCGATCAGCGCCTGTTTGCGCAGCACCAGAAAGTTCCCGGGCAGCGCGCAGGCAATTGCTGCAAAGGTCCCGATCAACAGGGGTGTCAGCGACAGAGGAACAAATTCTTCACCACTCATGAGGGCACCCCTTGTGGGCCGCCGATGCGGCGGTCGATTTCAGCGATTTGGTCGCGGGTCAGAACCGTTTCGATGTCGCGCAACCCGTCATAGAGCGCGGCGGTCGCCTCATGCGCCTGATCGGCACGGACCAGTTCCCATCGTTTTTCGTCGCGCAGAGCCTTGGCGGCGCGCGCCTTGCCTTCCTCGGTCGCCACACCATCGGCGCGTACGATCCCGGCCCGGCGCAATAGGCGGAGCGTCAGGGGTTCATATATCTTCTGCCCTTGCGCCAGTGCCAGAAGGCCTTGCCGGATATGAACCCGGCGTTGAAATCGCAGGTGGCGCAGGATCGCCGCCAATACGCCGCGCACCGGCGCCAGCAGCAGGGACAAGGCGAAGAAACCAAAGCTGACAAGTACGATGATCGGACCCGTCGGCAGGTTCGGTGCCGACGCCGACAGAGCGGCGCCGAGATAGCCGGCCAGCCCTCCGGCGAGCCCCGCCAGCAACACCACGCGATCCGACCGGTCTGACCAGAACCGCGCCGTCACCGGCGGGATGATCAGCAGGGCTACGATCAGGATAAGACCGACAATTTTCAGGCCAACAACGGTCACGGCCATCACCAGCCCCATCATTGCAAGATCGATCCGGGAAACTGGCAATCCGCGCGCCGCGGCATATTCCGGGTCAAATGCCACCATCATCATCGGACGTCTGATGATCATCACCAGAACCAGCGTCGCAGCGCCTCCGATCGCGATGATCAGAGCATCCGCCCAGAGCATTCCGGCGGTCGAGCCCAGCAGGAACCCTTCAAGCCCGGCCTGTCGACCCACACTCATGGTCTGAATGACGGTCAGCAGAACAATACCGAAACCAAAGAACACCGAAAGAACGGCACCGATGGCCGCATCCTCGGCCAGCCGAGTATGGCGCGTCAGCCAATTCATGCACAAAAGGCCAACCCAGGCCGACAGGGCAGAGCCCGCCAACAGGCCGATCAGGTTTCGCCCGTCACCGCCCAAGGCGACAAGCACCATGAACGCCAGGCAAACACCGGGCAACGTCGCGTGGCTGATCGCATCGCTGACCAGTGCGCGTTTACGCAGGAATAGGAAAGTACCGGTTACACCTGCCGAAATACCCAGCAGGCTCGCACCAATAGCGACCAGCGTGGCGTTATAGCCAAGCTGAAGGGTCAGAGCATCCCAAAGCATGTTTTACCCCAGCGCGCGCGAGATCTGGTCGATTTGCGCAGTGGCCAGACGGCCTCCGTAAGCGGATTGCAGGGTCTCGGCGGTGAAGGATTCGGCGACCGGGCCTTCGGCGACCTTGCGGGTGTTGATCAGGAACACATGGTCGAAATAGTCGGCGACCGTGGCCAGATCGTGATGCACGACGACGACCGTCTTGCCGGCCTCTTTCAGCGATTTCAGCACCGCGATGATGGCCTTTTCCGTCGCCGCATCGACCCCGGCAAAGGGTTCGTCCAGCAGATACAAATCCGCATCCTGCGCCAGCGCTCGGGCCAGGAACACCCGCTGCTGCTGACCGCCCGACAACTGACCAATCTGGCGGTCGGCAAAATCGCGCATCCCCACCCGGTTCAGACAATCCATCGCCGCCGACTTGTGGCGCATACGCACACGGCCCAGCAAGCCCAGTTGCCGCGACAGTCCCATCAGGACCACATCGATCACTCGGGTGGGAAAGTCCCAATCGACGCTTGCGCGCTGCGGCACATAGGCGATCCGCGCCCGTTGCGACTCCAGCGGTTCCCCGAAAACGGTCACCCTGCCTGACAGCGGCGTCACGATCCCAAGGGCCGCTTTCAGAAGGGTGGATTTCCCGGCCCCGTTCGGACCGATGATGGCGGTCATGGCACCACATTGTACGGTCATGTCCACCGAGAACACGGCAGGTTTCTGACCGTATGAGACCGTCAGGCCGCGAACGGCCAGCGGGCTGGTTTCAACGCCCTGCTCTTCGATTGCGACGCCCTGAACTGCTGCAAGTTCCAACATGGTTTAAAATCCCGCCGACAATTTACCGTTCAGCCCACGCGCGGGCACATCCGCGCCCAATGCGCCGGCAATCACAGTGATGTTGTGATCCAGCATCCCGATATAGGTGCCCTCGTATGTGCCAGGCTCGCCCATGGCATCAGAAAACAGCTCGCCCCCGACAGAGACATCATGCCCCCTGGCAGCCGCCCCTTCGATCAATGCGCGCATCGAGCGATCCGAGACCGAGCTTTCGACGAAGACAGCGGTCAACTGGCGATCGACCAATGTATCGACCATCTCACCAATCCGGTTCAAACCTGCCTCGGACTGGGTCGAGATGCCCTGAATGCCCAGCACTTCATAGCCATATTCGACGCCGAAATAGCCAAAGGCATCATGCGCGGTCACCAGCACGCGGTTGTTTTCCGGAACGGCAGCCAGCATCTGCTTGCCATACGAGTCCAACTGGTCGATCTCGGCCAGAAACGCCTGCGTGTTGGCGGCAAACAGGTCGGCGGCTTCGGGGCGCGCCTCGGTCAGTGCCTTCTGCACCTCGACCACCACGTCGCGCCACAAGACCGGGTTCATCCACAGATGCGGGTCGTATTTGTCGGCATAGTCATCGTGAGCACGCAGCTTGGCCTTGTCGACACCATCCGCCACGGCGATCACAGTGCGCTTACGCTCCAGCCCGTGAAAAAACTCTTCCATCTGGGCCTCAAGGTACAGCCCGTGCCACAGCACGACATCAGCGCGGGTCATAGCCACGATATCGGTACGGGTCTGGCGATAGGCATGCGGGTCGACACCCGGGCCCATCAGGCCCTTCACCTCGACCTGATCACCGCCGACCTGACGCGCGGCGTCCGCTATCATGCCGGTGGTGGCGACCACTTTCAGCGGCGCCTCTGCCCATGCGGCAAACGGCACCGAGGCGGCAACAGCCAGTGCAGCAAGAAAACTGCGGCGAATCATGTTCAGACCTCACATTAGGCTTCCTGTTGCGATTGAATATGAGAACCATTCGCAACTTAGTCAATGCTATTGAGAATTATTCTCAACAAAACTTGGTTTATTTTTCCATTTGGTCAAAAAATTGACGATCCTTTGCCCCTCATGCCTTCCATTCGGCTGCGTGCCGTGCGATTTTGGCGCAAACTTCCCAAAGGACGTGAAGATGGATACGCAGAGCTCAGAAAGCCCCGTGCGCACCGCGCATCTGCCGCAAGTGACCGAGCCCCGGAATCCGGGGATGGATCTGGATCTGGATTGGGTACGCGCGGTGCAAGCCAACACTTCGGCCATCGAACGCCGCGCCGCGACCCTGCCCGGGCGGCGGTCGGTGAAGAAGGAGTATCAGGCGGCATGGCTGCTAAAGGCGATCACCATGATCGACCTGACCACCCTGTCGGGCGACGATACGGTGGGCCGCGTGCGCCGTCTGTGCGCCAAGGCGCGCCAGCCGGTGTCGCCCGCAACCCTGCAGGCACTGGATATGCCCGCGATCACCACCGGGGCGGTCTGCGTCTATCACGACATGATCGAAACCGCTGTTGAGGCGTTGACCGGCACCGGTATTCCGGTTGCCGCGGTCTCCACTGGTTTCCCTGCCGGGCTGTCTCCGTTCCACTTGCGTGTGGCCGAGATCGAGGAAAGCGTGAAGGCCGGGGCCGAGGAGATCGACATCGTTATCTCGCGCCGCCACGTGCTGTCAGGCGACTGGCAGGCGTTGTATGACGAGATGAAGGCCTTTCGCGTCGCCTGCGGTGATGCGCATGTGAAGGCCATTCTGGCGACTGGAGAGCTGGGCAGCCTGCGCAACGTCGCCCGCGCCTCGCTGGTGTGCATGATGGCGGGGGCGGATTTCATCAAGACCTCGACAGGGAAAGAAAGCGTCAACGCCACTCTGCCCGTCTCATTGGTGATGATCCGCGCGATCCGCGATTATTACGACCGCACCGGCTATCGCGTTGGGTACAAGCCTGCAGGCGGGATTTCCAAGGCCAAGGACGCTCTGGTTTACCTGTCGCTGATCAAGGACGAGTTGGGCGATCGCTGGCTGGAACCGGACCTGTTCCGCTTTGGCGCGTCGTCGCTGCTGGGTGATATCGAGCGGCAGTTGGAACACTATGTCACCGGGTCTTACTCGGCTGGCTACCGTCACTCTATGGGGTGAGGCACGCCTGGAAATCGCTCCGGTGGAGCGATTTCAGTGCCGAACGGGCGAAGCCCCGGGAAAAGGACAAGAACAATGACAGTCAAAGAGATTTTCGAAACCATGGATTACGGCCCCGCCCCCGAAAGCGCTGCCGAGGCTTTGGCCTGGCTGGTCGATCGGGGTGACAAGTTTGGCCACTATATCGACGGCGCCTTCACCAAGCCCGGCAAAGGGTTCGACAGCCGCAATCCCGCGACCGGAGAGGTTCTGGCCAAGCTGACACAGGCGAAACAAGCCGATGTGGACGCCGCCGTTGCCGCCGCCCGGAAGGCGCAGCCGAATTGGGCGGGTCTGGGCGGCGCGGGCCGGGCGCGGTACCTTTATGCCATTGCGCGGCTGCTGCAGAAGCACTCGCGCTTGTTTGCGGTGCTGGAGAGCCTCGACAACGGCAAGCCGATCCGGGAATCGCGGGACATCGACATCCCGCTGACGCAGCGGCATTTCTATTATCACGCCGGCATGGCGCAGTTGATGGAATGCGAGTTGCCGGATGCAGAGGCTTTGGGTGTGTGCGGGCAGATCATCCCGTGGAACTTCCCGCTACTGATGCTGGCGTGGAAGATCGCGCCCGCGCTGGCGATGGGAAATACGGTGGTTCTGAAACCGGCCGAATATACCTCGCTGACCGCGCTGCTGTTCGCTGACATCTGCTCGCAGGCTGGATTGCCCAAGGGTGTGGTCAACATCGTTACCGGCGATGGCGCGGTGGGCGAGATGATCGTGGCCGCGGACGTGGACAAGATCGCGTTCACCGGCTCGACCGTAGTGGGGCGGCGTATTCGAGAGGCGACGGCGGGTTCCGGCAAGGAACTGACCTTGGAGCTGGGCGGCAAGTCCGCCTATGTCGTCTTTGACGACGCCGATATCGATTCCGCCATCGAGGGCCTGGTTGACGCGATCTGGTTCAATCAGGGTCAGGTCTGCTGCGCCGGGTCGCGCCTGCTGGTGCAGGAAGGCATCGCCGACCGCTTCCACGACAAGCTGCGCGCCCGGATGGACAATCTGCGTATCGGTGATCCGCTGGACAAATGCATCGACGTGGGTGCGGTGGTAGACCCTGTTCAATTGCAGACCATCAAGGGGATGGTCGAGAGCAACACGGTTGGCCACGTGCATCAGGCCGCCTGCGAACTGCCTGCGAATGGCTGTTTTTACCCGCCGACGCTGATCTCGGGTCTCGAGACATCCGATCCGTTGATGCAGGAAGAGATTTTTGGCCCCGTACTGGTCTCTTCGACATTCCGCACACCAGAGGAGGCGGTCGAGCTGGCCAACAACACCCGTTATGGGCTGGCCGCGACGGTCTGGACCGAGAACGTGAACCTGGCGTTGGATATCGCGCCTAAGCTGGTCGCGGGCGTGGTCTGGGTGAATGCCACCAACCTGTTCGACGCAGCCGCCGGGTTCGGCGGCGTGCGGGAAAGCGGATTTGGCCGCGAAGGCGGCTGGGAAGGGCTGGCGGCCTATACCAAGCCCAAGGGCAAACCCAAGCCTCTGGCGAAGGTCGAGGCGGCCATGGGCGAAGGTGCCCCGGTCGACCCCGTCGACCGCACCGCCAAGATGTATGTCGGCGGCAAGCAGGCGCGGCCCGATAGTGGCTACTCGAAACCTGTTTGGGGCAAATCCGGTCTGTTGGGTCATGTGGGTCTGGCGAATCGCAAGGACGTGCGCAACGCGGTCGAGGCTGCGGCGGGGGCCAAAGGCTGGTCCAACACCACCGGCCATCTGCGGGCGCAGATTCTGTATTACATCGGCGAAAACCTCTCGGCCCGTGCAGGTGAATTCACCGCCCGCATCGACGCCATGACCGGTAAGAAGGACGGCGCAAAAGAGGTCGAAGCTTCGATCCAGCGCCTGTTCACCGCCGCCGCCTGGGCCGACAAGTATGACGGTCAGGTGCATGGCGTTCCGATCCGGGGCGTCGCCATTGCCATGAAGGAACCGGTCGGCGTTATCGGCGCGCTGTGCGCTGACGAAGCACCGCTGCTAGGACTGGTCTCGGCCATGGCCCCGGCGATTGCGATGGGCAATCGGGTGGTTCTGGCGGCTTCCGAGCCCTACCCACTGGCCGCGACCGATTTCTACCAGATCCTCGAAACCTCGGACGTGCCCGCAGGTGTGGTCAATATCCTGACCGGCAGCCATGTTGAACTGGCGAAACCACTGGCCTCGCATCTGAACGTGGATGCGGTCTGGTCGTTCTCGTCTACCGATCTGTCGAAAGAGATCGAAGCCGTCTCCGCCGGGAACCTCAAACGCACCTGGGTCAATAACGCGACGGCATTTGACTGGAGCATGGACCATTCCCGCCGCTTCCTGCAGGCTTCGACCGAAGTGAAGAACATCTGGGTGCCCTACGGCGAGTAGGGCTCCCGACTAAGGGAGGCCCACATGGATTTTTCAGGCAAGACCGTCATCGTCATCGGCGGCACCAGCGGTATCAACCGGGGCATCGCCGAAACGTTTGCGGCGGCTGGCGCGAAGCTGGCCGTTGCCAGCCGCTCGCAGGAGAAAGTGGATGACACCGTCGCGGTGCTTAAGGCAGCCGGGGCGCAAGATGCCATCGGCGCGGCATTCGATGTGCGCGACCCCGAGGCCGTGGCGGCGAGCCTGAAACAGTTCCACGACGCGTTTGGCGAGTTTGACGTATTGGTCTCGGGCGCGGCGGGGAACTTCCCTGCGCTGGCATCCGAGATGTCGGTCAACGCCTTCAAAACCGTGATCGACATCGACCTGATGGGCACGATCCATGTGATGAAGGGGGCCTATCCCTATCTCAAACGCCCCGGTGCCAGCATCATCAACATCTCGGCCCCGCAATCCTATCTGCCCTACGAGGGCCAGGCCCATGTCTGCGCCGCCAAGGCGGGGGTCGATCAGATCACCCGAACGCTGTCGATGGAATGGGGTGTCGAGGGTATCCGCGTGAACTCGGTCGTGCCGGGATTCATCGAAGGCACCGAAGGCGCCAAACGTCTGGCCCCCACCCCGGATGCAGGCGAGGCGCTGCGCCGCGATGTGCCCTTGGGCCGCTGGGGTCAGCCGCAAGATGTGGCCAACGCCTGCCTGTTCCTGAGTTCCGACATGGCCAGTTATATCAGCGGTACGGTTCTGGCCGTCGATGGCGCGTTGTATCAGCGCGGCTCGGGCAAGTTCGGTCAGATGATGGGGCAGATGTTGCGCAGCATGAAAAAGGGGTAAGCCCAGCTCACCCCACTGCCTTTAGTTCGTGGTCTCAAGACCCACCGGTTGGCCCACCACGGTGAAATGCAGCCCGTCCGGGTCCAAAAGCTCCGACGCCACGCGGTTCACATCTTCCAACGTCACCGCGTTCACCTTGTCATTACGGGTGGCGATATAGTCGATCGGCAGGTCTTCCATCTGCATCCCGACCATGATCCCCGCGATCTGGCCATTGCCGTCGAAACGCAGCGGATAAGCTCCGGTCAGATAGGTCTTGGCGTCGTCCAGTTCTTTCTGCGTCACACCCTGGGTTGCAGCGCGGGCCCATTCGTCGCGGATCACCTCGACCGCCTCGGCAATGCGGTCATTGGCCGAAGACACCGACCCCAGATAGACTGAGGCCAGATCCTTGGGCACAAGGAAGGTCGAGACGCCATAGGTCAGGCCACGCTTCTCGCGCACTTCCTGCATCAGACGGCTTTCGAACCCACCACCGCCCAGAATGTGGTTCAGGACAAACGCCGCAAAGAAATCCGGGTCATCGCGGTCGATCCCCGCATGGCCGAACAGGGCCACTGATTGCGGGGTGTCAAACTCGACCACGCTGATGCCGCCGGGAATGGTCACTTCGGCCCGGTCGGGAATGGGTTTGCCGGTGGCGGGCAGATCCTCCAGCAAAGTATCCAGCAATACGCCCAGTTCTTCGGCCGTAATGTCGCCCACCGCGCCGACGTACAGCCGGTCCTTGGCAAAGATATTGTCATAGGCCGTCACTATATCCTCGCGCGTCAGTGCCGAGACGCTTTCGATCGTTCCCTTGCCATCCGATCCATAAGGGTGGTCGCCATAAGCCATCTGCGCAAAGCTGCGCCCGGCAATGTCGTTCGGATCGGTCTGATCCGATCTCAGCCCCGAGATCACCTGAGCGCGCACCCGGTCAATCGCATCCTGATCGAACCGCGGCTCGTGAATGGTGGTGCGCAGCAGGTCGATCACCTCATCCCGGTTTTCGGTCAGAAACCGAGCCGAGATCGAAACGGTGTCATCCGTGGCGCGATAGCTGAACGAGGCCGCCAGAGACTCGATCTCGCGCGCGTAGGTGCGGGCGTCCATGTCGCCTGCGCCTTCTTCGATCAGGCCGCTCATCAGATTGACCGCACCGCGCTTGTCGGGATCATCCAGCGAGGTCCCGCCACGGAACCGCAATTCGAGCGCGGTGAAGGGGATCGCGTGATCCTCGACCAGCCAGGCCTTGATACCGGCGGGGGAAGTGACTTCTTTGATATCAATCTCAGCCCAGGCAGGCAGGGCGATGAAGAAAGCGATCAGGGTCGCGAAGATTCGTTTCATTGGGTCACCTCATCGTCACGCATCAGCCAGCCGGTGACCGAGGTCTCAGGCTGCAGAACCTCGCGCGCTGCCGCAATGATCTCATCCCCGGTCACGGCCTGCAGGATATCGGGCCAGGCCTGCACGTCCTCGACTGTCAGGCCACTGGTCAGCGCCCGGCCATAGCGGTTGCCGATGGCGTCCACATTGTCACGCGCATAGATCTGCGAGGCCCGCAGCTGCATCTTGATCCGGTCAAGATCGTCTTCATTGACGCCTTCGGCGATGAAATCGGCTACGGTCTGGTCCATCGCCTCTTCCGCCTCTTGCAGCGATACGCCTTCGGCGGGAACGACGAGCAGGTCGAACGTCGTGTCATCCAGCGATACGCCACGGTAGAACGCACCGGCATAGACCACCTTCTGCTGCTCGAACTGCAGTTTTTCATTCAGATACGAGGTCGTGCCACCACCCAGCAATTCCGCCAGCAAAAACAGGGCGGCCGCCTTTTCCTGCGCACCCGCATCGCGTTCCGTCGCCAGATAGCTGCGTTGCACATAGGGCTGCGCCACGCGTGCGTCCTTGAAGGTCAGGCGACGCTCGGCTGTCTGGGGTGGCTCCTGGGATCGTTCGCGTTCACCCAGATCGGGATTGGCCGGGATCACGCCGTAATACTGATCTGCCAGCGATTTGACCTCGGCCGGGTCGACATCGCCTGTGACCACCAGAATGGCGTTATTGGGCGCATAATGGGTCTGGTAGAAGGACAGCGCGTCACCCATATCCAGCGTCTCCATCTCATGTTGCCAGCCGATGATCGGCACGCCATAGCGATGGTTCAGATACTGCGCCGCGCCCATCTGTTCACCGAACAGGGCGCGCGGGCTGTTTTCGGTGCGCTGGTTGCGTTCTTCCAGAATCACGTCGCGCTCGGTCGCGATATCGTTTTCGGTCAGGCGGATATTGCGCATCCGATCCGCCTCCATCCGCATCATCAGCTCCAGCCGGTCGGCGGCGACGCGCTGGAAATAGGCGGTGTAGTCATAAGACGTAAAGGCGTTGTCATTGCCGCCATTGGCCGCGACCGTGGCCGAGAATTCACCGGGGGCCAGCGTATCGGTGCCCTTGAACAGCAGATGTTCCAGAAAATGCGCCACCCCGGACGAGCCAACCGGCTCATCCGCCGACCCGGCCCGATACCAGACCATATGCTGCACGACGGGCGCGCGATGGTCCTCGACCACCACGACATCCATTCCGTTATCCAGCGTGAAAGTTGTGACCGCCTCGTGCCCCTCTTGCGCCCAAAGAGGGGTGGCTGCGATCAGGGCTGCCGACATTGCCAGGGCCCGAACCATGGGGCGTCCTCCGTTTCGTTTGCTGATGCTCAAACTACGGTGGCACCGCGCGGGTTCAAGGCCAATGACGGAAAGTTAAGAAGAATTCATTCCAGTGGCGGTGCCGATGGAGTCTCAAGCCCGCGCGTGCGCGCTGCCTCATTCACCTCATTCGCGTCGATGCCTTGATTTTCATAGACCTGTGCGTAGCGGTCGACCGGGAACAGGCGCAGGCGGGTCCAGCGGCCCCTGCGCTTGCGGAACGCGGCGTCTTCTTCGGCAACCACCTGCCGGGTGTTGGCCGGAACGCCATACCGACTGGACGCTGTCACAAGTGCGGCATCGCTCGAGGGCACCGTAGTGTTGGGGTTCAGGGCAGATTCACTGCCGCCCAGCGCAACCACTGCTTCCGCTTTGGGGTTGGGATCGGTCAGATTCGCCCCACCCGGTGTGGGAGCAGGCAGAAACGCGTAATCCTTGGGCTGGGTCAGCGGCTTGACCGGCAGAACCGAGAATTCATCCGGCCCCTGCCCCGGAGCCTTCAGTTGGCGCAAGCCAACATCGGAACAGCCCGCAACCGCGAGTGTCAGGACAAGAATGGCGCACGGCAGTCGCATAAGTGTCTCCAGCCAGTTTCAGGCGCTTTTATCGCATATCTCCGGGCAGGTCACGAGCGCTTTTTGCCGTCAAACAGCACCAGGCCCAATGCTCCCGCAAATATGAACACATCCGCCAGGTTGAACACATAGGGGTTGTTGATGCCGCAGCAGGACATGTTCAGAAAATCCAGAACATAGCCGTAAAGCACACGGTCTACGACATTTCCCAGCGCACCGCCGATCAGCAGCCCGCCACAGAGCAGCATGAATTTCGTTGGTGCAGTACGTCCCAGCCAGATCAGAACGCCGACGCAGATGACCAGAGATATTCCGATCAGCACCCAGCGCGCGGCATCGCTGTCGCCCTGAAACAGGCCGAAATTGATGCCGCGATTCTCGCCGTATCTGAACACCAGAAACGGCGGCAAAACGTCGATCTGACCTTCGGCCACGCGCAGGACGTGAACGACCAGATACTTGCTGATCTGGTCGATCAGGAAGGCGGCCAGACCGGCCCAGAGGAGGAGTGCGTTTCGCATCAGTGCCGGAAATGCCGCATACCGGTGAAGACCATCGCCAGACCGGCCTCATCCGCTGCCGCGATCACCTCGTCATCGCGCATCGAACCACCGGGCTGGATCACGCAGGTCGCGCCCGCCTGCGCCGCCTCCATCAACCCGTCGGGGAAGGGGAAGAATGCGTCCGACGCCACCGCCGAGCCGATGGTCAGCGGCTGGGACAACCCCAGGGTATCAGCCATGCGTTCGGCCTTTTTGGCGGCAATCAACGCCGAGTCGACGCGGCTCATCTGCCCGGCGCCAACACCCACGGTTGCGCCGTCTTTGACATAGACGATAGCGTTGGATTTCACGTGTTTGGCGACTTTCCAGGCGAACAGCAGGTCGCGCATCTGTTTTTCGGTTGGGGCCTTTTTGGTGACGACTTTCAGGTCATCCATGCCGACAAAGCCGTTATCCTTGTCCTGCACCAGCAACCCACCGGCCACCTGACGCACGGTCTTGCCTCCGGCGGTCACATCCGGCAGCGCATCGGTCGTCAGCAGGCGCAGGTTCTTCTTGGCGGCAAAGATCGCCTTGGCCTCATCCGATGCGCCGGGTGCGATCACCACTTCTGTAAAGATGCCGGTAATCTCCTGCGCAGTTTCCGCGTCCAGCGGCTGGTTCAGCGCGACGATGCCGCCGAAGGCCGAGGTGCGGTCGCAATCGAACGCAGCTTTATATGCGTCCAGCAACGTTGCGCCTTTGGCCACTCCGCAGGGGTTGGCGTGTTTGATGATGGCGCAGGCGGCGCCGTCGGCGGGGTCGAACTCGGCCACCAGCTCGAACGCGGCGTCGGTGTCGTTGATGTTGTTGTAGCTCAGCTCCTTGCCCTGATGCTGCACCGCCGTCGCCACGCCCGGACGGCCTGAGCCATCCACGTAGAACGCCGCCGACTGGTGGCTGTTCTCGCCATAGCGCAGGGTCTGTTTCAGCTCACCGGCAAAGGCGCGGCGTTTCGGGGCCTCAAGCTCCAGCGCGTCGGCCAGCCAGTTGGACACGGCGGTGTCATAGGCAGCGGTGCGGGCATAGGCCTTTTGCGCCAGCTTACGGCGGAATTTCGGGCAGGTCGCGCCGTTGTGCTGGTCCATATCGCCCAGCAGCTTCTCGTAATCCTCGACATCCACAACCACGTTGACGAAGGCATGGTTCTTGGCCGCCGCACGGATCATCGCCGGGCCGCCAATGTCAATATTCTCCACACATTCATCGTAATCCGCGCCTTTGGCCACGGTCGCCTCGAACGGGTAGAGGTTCACCACCAGCAGGTCGATGGCACCGATGCCGTGTTCGTCCATCGCGGCCACATGGGTGTCGTTGTCGCGCAGCGCCAGCAGGCCGCCATGCACCATTGGGTGCAGAGTTTTCACACGGCCGTCCATCATCTCGGGGAAGCCGGTCACTTCGCTGACATCCTTCACGTCCAGCCCCGCATCGCGCAGCGCGCGTGCCGTGCCGCCCGTCGACAGCAACTCAACCCCGCGCTCGGCCAGCGCCTTTCCCAATTCGATCAGCCCGGTCTTATCGGAAACGGAAAGCAACGCGCGGCGCACGGGGTGAAGATCGGTCATGGGTCCAAAGGTCCTTTTGGCGTCAGTCGAAAACGGGCTCGTCCCGGTGCGTATCCCGCACGGCATAGGCTGTATCCTGAGCCTTGCTGAGCGTCCACCGGATGCGCGTCGCATACTCCATTGCGCGGCCAGATAGAACGATCTGTTTTGTCGCGCGCGGCTTCAGACGGCCTTTTTCAAGATAAACGCTTGGCTCAACTGACAATTTTCCGATGTTATCATGGCGGAAAACCCATATCTCACCGCTTTTCAGCGCCATCGACACCGCCGCGCCGCCCAAATCCAGCGCCGCATCCACGTCCGGATGCAGATGAAACCGAAGTTCAAACGCGATCCCCTTGAGGTTGGCGGCGTCCATCGCACGGTCGAACTGCCGCTTGGCCTTGTCGGTGGCGGTCAGCAGAATGTCCTCGCCGATCAGCTCGCGCCCGTCAAAGCGCAGCTCTAGGGTTCGGGCATGCGTGAGGCCAAACACTTTGGCATACCCGTCATGTCCCGCCATGAACCGTGTACCTTCGAAGGCATCCTCGAAATCCACCGGCACATCCTGCGGGCCATCGACCATTGCCTCATGCGCCGCGCCTTTCATCGGCGCGGCAAGGCGCGCGCTGGAATATCCATCGACACACAGCGTCGAATGCGAGGGCGTGGCCCGACCCGCCCGGCGCCAGTCCTGCCCGAAGCTGCCGCCCGAACCGCAATTTACGATCAGCGGACGGCGGCCCGACGTCAGCTCGAACGCAAGGGTCGAGGCATGGGCGTTATAGGACGCAGCCCCTTTTGGCGGCGCGCTGGCATCCACCAGCACCGTGGTCCGCGAGGCCGCCAGCCGCGCAAAGCCCATCGACAGGTCCGAATGATCCTGCGGTTTCACCCCGCTCTGCGCCAACGCCTGGTCCAGCCGCCCCTCAAGCCCGCGTCCACCGCCATGGAACCGTGCCAGCGCGCCATCCGCATGACGCAGATTGCGCAGGGTCGGCGCGATCCGGCGGATCGCCTCGGTCTGGGCCGCTGGGGTACCCCGGCCTACTTCGCTGAGCGCGGCAGAGGTCCAGGCCAACAGCGTGAAGACCTCAAGCAATTCCTCGGGGTTGCGGGTCGGGATACCGCCTTCGGCATCAATCTGACGCTCGCATTCGCGCGCCAGAGCCTTGAGCGCGGGGTCTGCCATCTGCTCCAACCCCTCCAGCGCCAGTCCGGCCTGCACAAGACCGCCCAGCGCCTCGAACCGGGGCAGACCCGGCGTTGCCGAAGTCCAGCGTTTGGACAGGAACCATGTTTGTTGCGCCAGCGACCGGAAAAAAAGCCTGCTTTGCGCCTCATCCATCCCCCGCAACAGAAACAGTGCGTGATTGATCCAGCGCATCACCCGGCGACCCGTCAGATCCGGGGCCCAGCCGGGGCCGTGCCCGCGCCCATGCGCCGCGATCCAGCCCCAGACCCATCGCTGCGCTTTTTCGCGCGACCGGAAGTCTCCGACAGCGGCCAGATCGTCCAGCCAGGCAAAGCCATGACGTTCGGCATCGAAATCCGTACTGGGGGCAATCACGTCCCACAGTTCGGTATCATCGGCCTCGACCAGAAAACCCGCAAACAGCAGGTTTCCGGCCACCAGCTGTCGCCCGCGCGCAAACGAGCCAACCGTGCGCGGCTCGGGCTGACCGACGAAACCGGCGACGGGTTTTTGCCTTTGGCTCAGACGCGCGTAAAGACGGTTCTGAAACCGCGTCCAGCGATTGGCCATTGTGTCCGAGTTTGACATGACGCTTGCGATTCTGCCCCTTGCGCTCTGCGGGCGCTTGACCACACGATAGACCGGTCCGTTCGTCAAGTCATCGAAAAGCGTCGCCTCAGGCGGATTTGTTCAGACAGGCGATATAGAACCCGTCCATTCCGCCGGTATCAGGCCAATAATCGGGGCGCAGACGCAGGCCGCCTTCTTCGGTGATCCAGGCGGCCTCAACCCCCGCAATCGCTAGCGCCGCGCGGTCGATCTGCATATCGGGGTGTTGATCCAGCGCCTCTTCGATCTGAACTTCGCCCTCGTCCGGCAGCAGCGAACAGGTGCAATAGACCAACCGCCCGCCGGGTTTCAGCAGGGTCCAGGCATGGGCCAGCATCTGTGCCTGCAATTCGATCAGCCCACCGAATTCCGAGCCGTCCTTGGCGAACGGCAGATCGGGATGTCGGCGAATCGTACCCGTTGCTGAACAGGGCGCGTCCAGCAGGATGGCGTCGTACTGCCCCTGATGCTCCAGCGCGTCGCCGGCAATCACCTTGGCCTTCAACCCGGTGCGATCCAGATTTTCACGCACCCGTGCAAGCCGCGCCTCAGAGATATCCAGCGCAGTGACTTCCGCCCCTGCCGCCGCCAGTTGCAGCGTCTTGCCGCCCGGCGCGGCGCAAAGGTCCAGCACCTTTTCCCTCGCTTTCGGGGCCAAAACCCGAACCGGCAGCGCCGCCGCCGCGTCCTGTACCCACCAGCCCCCGGCCTTGTAACCCGGCAGAGCGGACACCTGCCCGGCCTCCTGCAGCCGGACCGAACCAGTAGACAAAAACTCTCCGCCCGGGGCCTCGGCCCCCGGTTTCAATGTCACATCCAAGGGCGCGCCGTGGAAATGGGCCTGCTCCACACCCTTCACCGCGTCGTCGCCCCACGCCATGATCAGCGGATCGCGCAGCCAATCCGGCAGACGGGGCACGCGCATCTTGGGCCACGCATCCGGCCCATCGGCGGCAATCTTGCGCAGAACAGCGTTCACCAACCCCTTCAGCCGCCCATGCTTGCGCGAGCGGCCGACGATCTCGACCATCGAATTGACCACCCCATGCGCGGCCTCACCCTGACACAGCTCGACCGTGCCCAGCCGCAAGGCGTTATGAACGGTCAGCGCGGGCGTCTGCCGCAGATGATCGGCCAGCAACCGGTCGGCGCGTTCCAGCCCGCGCAGGGTCTCGATGGTCAACCGTTGCGCCCGGGCGCGATCCTCGGGGGCCAGACGATCCAGTGCGCCTGCCGCCAGACATTCAGGCAACAGCCGCCCCTCGCCCAATATCTGGTCCAGCAGATAGATTGCGCTGCGCCGCGCGGCTGTTGCGGAATTTGACATGATGCTGAGAGTCCCTCGTGACCTTTGCCCGCATTGCCTTGGGCGGACGAGGGCGTATATCAAGGCGCAGAACGGAAAGGAACCCGATGTCATGAGTGACGAGCGCAAAGACCTGCCCCCCGCCGCCCAGCGCGCCCTCGCCGAGGCCGAGGATCGTCGCAAGAAGGCCGAGGCCGAAGCAAAGGCGCGTCCCAAAGAGCTGGGCGGCCGCGACGGTCCCGATCCCGCCCGTTACGGCGATTGGGAAAAGAAGGGCATCGCCATCGACTTCTGATCAGGTCGCATCCCGCAACGCCTGCAGAAAGTCGTCGATCAACCCCCGCTGGCGTTTCGACCGAACCCGGTCTTCGGGCCATGTCAGCCAGTATCCGTCTTTTGTCTTTAGCTCGGGTTGATCCAACCGGCACAGCCCTCCGGCCTGCAAAGGACCTGCGGCTAACGGCACCGATCCTAGCACCACCCCCATGCCCTGCCGCGCTGCGGTAATCGCGTGGCCAATGGAATCGAAACTGATCCGACCGGTTGGCAAGTCTTCGACCTCTGTACTCCGCGCCCAGTCCTGCCAGCCCGGGCGTTCTCCGCGCAGGTCTATCAGCGGCGCGCCCCAATCAACGCCCGGCGCAGCCATCGGCACCAGAACCTCGGGCGCAATCAGCTGCGCCTGACGTCCGGGCCAAACGCCACGGCCATACCGGATTTGCAGCCATGTCCGCTCTTCCTCCAGCGACGAGCGGCGGGCCATGGAATCCGTCAACACCTGTACCTTGGGACGCGTTTCAAGAAACGCGGGCAAAGCAGGCAGTACCAGCGCGTGAATATGAGACGACAGCCCCGCCACCCGCAACTCGCGCGGGGATTTGCCGAACAGGTCTTCGGTATTGCGCTCCAGCGCCTGCAGACTGTCCTGCACCAGAGGCAGATAGCTTTCGCCCTCGATGGTCAGCGACACACCGCGCGCCTCGCGCACGAACAGCGACCGGCCCAGCCAGGCCTCGAGGTTGCCGATCCGCTGGCTGACCGCGGCCTGCGTCAGCCCGAATTCACGCGCAGCGGCGGAAAACCCGCCCAACCGCCCAGCCGCTTCGAACACGCGCAGCCAGTCCAGCGGGGGCAATCCGATCTTCTTCTTAGCCATAAGATTTTCCACCCCTCAGTCGCAATAAGGATTAATTGTCGTAATGCCATGAAGGGCGTATCTGCTCAAGCAAAGCCCGCGCTGAACAGGAGAGACCCCATGCTGCGCTCTGCCACTTTTGACCCCTCCGTGGTCACCGTTGAATTTACCGATGGCACCCGGTCCCGTTTCCACGCCATCTGGCTGCGTGACAACGCGCTGGATCCTGACACCCGCGCCCCCGGCAATGGTCAGCGCCTGATCACAATCGGCGATATCCCCACGGATATCTCGGTCAGCGCCGCAGATGTGGTGAACCGTGATCTCAGCGTCACGTTCCAGCCCGAGGACAAGACCGTGACGTTCCCCGCCGCCTGGCTGGCCGATCACAGCTATGATCGGGCGCAGACCGCTGAAATCGGGCGCATCGCCCCCGGCATCACCACTTGGGAACGCGGCATCGACGCGCCCAGCGGGGATTGGGATCAAGTGCACGCCAACCCGACCGCCAAGCGCGACTGGCTGGCCGCCGTCGCCGAGTTCGGCTTTGCCAAGCTGACCGGCGGCCCGACCGAGCCGGAATCGCTGCTGAAAGTGGCCGACCTGTTCGGTTACGTGCGCGAGACAAACTATGGCCCCTATTTCGAGGTCCGCACCGAGGTGAACCCAACCAACCTCGCTTATACCGGGCTGGGCCTGCAGGCGCATACCGACAACCCGTACCGCGACCCGGTGCCGACGCTGCAAATCCTTTATTGTCTGGAGAATTCAGCCGAAGGCGGCGATTCCATCGTGGTTGACGGGTTCCGCGCCGCTGAACGTCTGCGCGCCGAGAACCCCGAAGGCTTTGCCCTGTTGGCCGGTTACCCGGCGCGGTTCGAATACAAGGGCTCGGACGGGGTCTGCCTGCGTTCGCGCCGCCCGATGATCGAACTGTCGCCGGATGGCGAACTGATCGGTATCCGCTTCAACAATCGCTCGTCCGCGCCCTTCGTGGACGTGCCCTTCGACAAGATGGAGGCGTATTACGCCGCCTATCGCCAGTTGGGCGAAATCATCGACGATCCGGCAATGGGCGTGTCGTTCAAACTGGAACCGGGCGAAAGCTTTATTGTCGACAACACCCGCGTGCTGCACGCGCGGCTTGGCTATTCGGGCGCAGGCTCGCGCTGGCTACAGGGCTGTTATGCCGACAAGGACGGTCTGCTGTCGACACTGGCGGCCATGAAGGCCGCAACGCCTGAGGCAGCAGAATGAAACCTGATTTCTCAAGCCTGAACCGCGACAATATCGTCGCTTTCATCGGCGATATCTTTGACCGCCGCGGCGGCGAGGAATATCTGGGCGAACCTGTCACCATGGCCGAGCACATGCTACAAGGTGCAACCATCGCCGAACAGAACGGTCAGCCCGAAGAGATCATCGTCGGCGCGCTGCTGCACGACATCGGCCATTTCACGTCCGAGTTCGGCACCTATCACCCCGACGATACCGAGAACCGCCACCACGAGGACGCGGGCGCCGAGGTGCTGGAGCAGTTCTTCCCCTCGGTCATCACCGATTGCTGCCGCTATCACGTGGCGGCGAAACGCTATCTCTGCGCCACCAAACCCGAGTATTTCAACCGCCTGTCGACCGCCTCGGTCCACACATTGGAATTGCAGGGCGGCCCGATGAGCGCCGAGGAGGTTGCAGAATTCGAGGCCAATCCGAACCTGAAAGAGATCATTCAGGTGCGCTATCTGGACGAAGCGGGCAAACGCGCAGATATGGAAACCCCTGATTTCGCCCATTTCGCACCGATGGTGCAGCGTATGGTCGACAGGCATCTGGGGGCAGCATGAACGCACCGGAATATATCTTCGAGGCCAGCTCAAAACCCTCGCTGCCGTGGCATGAGGTTCCTCTGATCCGGGCAACGGAACAGTCGGTCAAGGGTTACGGCTGTCTCGTCGATGACCCAGAGGGATTCGAGATCGAGATCACCCGTTGGCCCCAGCAGGGCTGGCGGCCCATCGACGAAGGCACCGGTGACGAAGGCGGCTGGGTCGAGGGCACGTTCAAATGCGACTGGCAGGGCGACGTACTGTATGGCGAGAACGAGGCGGTCAAAGGCCACTATGTCCTCGGCTGGTCTGCCGACCCGCAGAGTGCGCAGACAGACCGTCAAACCGCGCCGCGCGATCAGGTTCTGCTGTGGCACATGAACTACCACCCCGACGGCGGACAGATGTTCTGGCCTTTGGACAACAAGCCCTTCGTCGTTCCCGCCGCCCTGCCCGGCGACAACCTGACACCTGAAAAGGTGGTGGCGTTCTGGTGCGATGGCTCACGCGGGCTCTATATCCATCCCGGCATCTGGCACGAGGGGATTTTTCCGGTCGAAGACAGTCAGCGTTTCCTCGACCGGCAGGGAAAGGTTCACGCACGGGTCAGTGCCGATATCGGCAAAGAGTTCGGCGTCTATCTGGCTTGCCCACTGCGCGCGGACAAGATCAAGGACGTGTAACCAACGCGCCTTGATGCGCTGGACGCTTGCGAATGATCCAGAACTGCACTGCCAGCAGATAAGGTACGAAAAACGCGAAGTTCTGAACCAGATCGAACGGGCCCGAGAAATCGTGCTCGGATCCCAGCCCACCGGTCAGCAGATACCACAGCGTATAGTGCAGCCGATACAACCACGACCCCAAAGCCAGCCAGAACAGCCGCAGCCCCCAGGCCCAGTGCTCCGCGCGGTTGCCGCTCAGCGCCATCCGCGCCAGCATGAACGCCGACGTGAACAGACACAGCCCATAGAGAAAAAACGCAACCGACATCACTGGCCCGCCGATCGTTCCGCGCAGCGGAATATAAACCATCCCGGCCAGTCCGGTGATCAACGCCAGCGCGATCAGCACCGCACCCAATACGCGATGAAACCGGTTGAGCCTGTGACGAAGGGTGCGGATCAGTTGCAGCGGAACCAGCGCCACCAGCACCGATCCTGCCAGGATATGCAGCATTATGGCCGCGTTGCCGACACTATGTCCGTCCGCGAACAGATAGCTTCGCTCAGCCGCGCTTTCGGACAACCCGATGCCGATCATACCAAACCCGTGCAGCACGAATGGCAGCAGTGTCAGGTAAAACACCACCAGCAATACAGCAGTTGCCAGTCCGGATTTCAGCATTCGCATATGCCTGAGCTTAACGTCGGCAGGCGATCCGTCTATGGCTTATAGCCCCAGAACGTCCACCATATCGTACTGACCCGGCGCCTTACCCTGCCCCCACAGCGCCGCCTTCAGCGCGCCACGGGCAAAGATGGCGCGGTCGGTGGCCAGGTGGCGCAGCACGATACGTTCACCGGGGGCGGCGAACAGGACGTCGTGTTCGCCGACGATGTCGCCACCGCGAATGGCGTGAAAACCGATATTGCCGCGTTGACGCGCGCCGGTGATGCCGTCGCGGCCCCGGTCGGACACATCCGCCAGATTGACCCCGCGCCCCTCGGCAGCGGCCTCGCCCAGCATCAGCGCGGTGCCCGAGGGCGCGTCGACCTTGTGGTGGTGGTGGCCTTCGATCACCTCGATGTCGAAATCCTCATCCAGCGCGGCAGCCACCTTTTTGGTCAGTTGCACCAGCAGGTTTACGCCAAGGCTCATGTTGCCCGCCCGCACGATCACAGCGTGGCGAGACGCCGGTTCCAGCGCGGCGATCTGTTCGTCGCTCATGCCAGTGGTGCCGATCACATGCACGCACCGCGCCTGTGCGGCCAGCGCGGCAAATTCCAGCGTCGCTTCGGGCGCGGTGAAGTCGATCACCGCCTGTGCCTGCGCAAACGCTTCCAGCGGGTCGTCGGTAACGGTCACGCCCAGCGCGGCGCCACCCATGGCTTCGCCCACGTCCCGGCCGATCCAGTCATGGCCCTTGCGCTCGACCACGCCCACCAGACGCGCCTGATCGCTGTCGGTGATGGTCTTGATCAGCATCTGACCCATGCGGCCCGAAGCCCCTGTGATGACGATACCCGGAATATGGGTCATTGCGCTGGTCCTTTTCGCTAAGTCGGCTCAAAGCCTCCTACCCCGTTCGCGCCCGCTTGGCAAAGCCCCGCTTTGGGCTTAGATCGGAAGACATGGCAAAGAACAAATTCCACGATGGCCCCGGCCCGTCCCAACGGCAACTGCGTGTCGGCGAACTGATCCGCCGCACCCTGTCCGAGGTTCTGGCGCGCGGAGATGTCCACGACCCCGACCTGAACCGTATGTCGATCACCGTGGGCGAGGTGCGCACCTCGCCCGATCTGAAGATCGCCACTGCCTATGTGTTGCCTCTGGGCGGCAAGGGACGGGAGGACGTGATCGAACTTCTGGCCCGCAACAAGGGCGAGTTGCGGCGCGCGGTCGGCAAGAAGGTCGGCCTGAAATTCTCGCCCGATCTGCGGTTCCGGCTGGATGACACGTTCGACCGCCTGGACGACACCCGCCGCATGTTCGAACAGGACGCGGTGCGCCGCGATCTGGACGAGTGATCCGCGCAGCTTTGACACTGGGCGCTGTCCTTTGGGCCGCGCAGGCCGGGGCGGTGACCTGTGAAAAGGTCACCCATGAAGACAGGCGCTATACCATCTGCGAGGTGGATGCTGCCAGCGAAGATCTTCGGCTGTTCCTCGCTGACGAAAACGGCGAGGTGTTGGGGCACTTTTCGTCAGTGAACGAAGCGCTGGAACCCGGCGGCAAGCGGCTGGCCTTTGCCATGAATGCAGGCATGTATCACGATGACCGCTCGCCTGTCGGCCATTATGTGGAAGAGGGTCAGGAGGCCATGCGCGTGATCGCCAACGCCGGCCCCGGCAATTTCGGTCTGTTGCCCAACGGAGTCTTCTGCATCCGAGACGGCCGCGCCGATGTGATCGAGACGTTACAATACGTCGATGAGACCCCCAACTGCCGGTTCGCCAGCCAGTCTGGCCCGATGCTGGTGATCGACGGAGACCTGCACCCGCGTTTCCTGCCCGATTCGACCTCGCGTTATGTGCGCAACGGGGTGGGCACCAGCAATGACGGCACCCGCGCGGTATTCGCGATATCCGAGGATTACGTCACCTTCCACGAATTCGGCAGCCTGTTCCGCGATGTGCTGCAGACTCCGAATGCGCTGTTCTTCGATGGCAATATCTCGCGCATGTATGACCGGGCGGGCGGGCGTTCGGATCTGGGCTTTTCGCTAGGGCCGATCGTGGGTGTCGTGGAAGACATCCCGACAAATTGACAGCGGCGGGGTGATCCGCTAACCGGCGCGCCTCAGCAAAAGGCAAGGTGCAAGATGGGACGCAAACGCAAGGGCCGCGATATCTCGGGCTGGCTGGTGGTGGACAAGCCTGCGGGCATGACCTCGACCGCGGTGGTCAACAAGGTGCGTTGGGCGATGGACGCGAAAAAGGCGGGTCATGCGGGCACGCTGGACCCCGAGGCAACCGGCGTTCTGGCTGTTGCGCTGGGTGAGGCAACCAAGACCGTGCCCTATATCACCGACGCGTTGAAAGCCTATACCTTCACTGTGAGGCTGGGTCAGGCCACCAACACCGACGATGCCGAAGGCGAGGTGATTGCCGAAAGCGATGCGCGCCCGTCAGATGAGGATATCAAACAGGCGCTGACCCCATTTCTGGGCGACATCATGCAGGTTCCGCCCAAGTTTTCGGCGGTGAAGATCGACGGTCAGCGCGCCTATAAACTGGCCCGCGATGGCAAGGAAGTGGAACTGACCGCGCGGCCCCTGTGGGTCGAGGAACTGGTGCTGGTCGACCGCCCCGACGAAGACCACGTGGTGCTGGAAATGACCTGCGGCAAAGGCGGTTATGTGCGGTCTATCGCGCGCGATCTGGGCGCGGCTTTGGGCTGCCATGGCCATGTTCGCGAACTGCGCCGCATCTGGTCCGGCCCGTTTGAGGCCGAAGACGGCCTGTCCATCGAACAGATCGACGAGATGGCCAAGACTACTGCGCTGGACGAGTATCTACACCCGCTGGAAACCGGCCTCGCCGACCTGCCCGAACTGAAATGCACGCCCGAAGGCGCCACCCGCCTGCGCAATGGCAATCCGGGCATGGTTCTGGCCTCGGACGTGGAATATGGCGACGAAGCATGGGCCTCGCTGGACGGCAAAGCCGTGGCGGTGGGCATCTACAAATCCGGCGAATTGCATCCCAGCCGGGTGTTCGTCGCCTGAACCTCGTGATAGGCGATAGGGCATGATCACCCGTTCCCATACCAAGGGCGACGCGCCCTCGACCGCTGTTTATTCCGATTGCGAAAAGTACCGCTATAGCCTGACCCGCATCTGGGACCCGGCGGGGCGTAAGGCATTGTTCGTGATGCTGAACCCGTCGACTGCGACCGAGGTGCAGAATGACCCCACGGTTGAACGCTGCGAACGGCGCGCCCGCGCTTTGGGGTTCGGGGCGTTTCAGGTCACAAACATCTTTGCATGGCGCGACACAGACCCGCGCAAGATGCGAGCGGCTGCTGATCCAGTGGGGCCTGCCAATGATGCCACCATTCTGGATGGCGTGGAATGGGCAGATCAGGTCATCGCCGCCTGGGGCACTCACGGCGCGCATCTGGAGCGAGGCCCTGCGGTGGAAACCCTGCTGCGCGGCACCGGACAGCCACTGTTCCATCTGGGGCTGACCAAGGGCGGGCATCCGAAACACCCGCTCTATATCGCCTATACCCAGCAGCCTCAGCGCTGGTGACGAAGGGTTAACCACACCCCCAACTTGGCTTTGACCAACCGCTTGATCGCATGGGATATTTCACACTCGAAGCGATGTGCTTGCGGAGGGTGTCATGTTTCTTGCCGGATTGTTCGGACTGGCCGCCATAGGCGGCGCAGCCTATGCGATGGGAGATCTCCTGGCCCCCAAGGAAGAGGATGAGGACGACCGCATCGAAGACACGGTCGCGGAAGACGTGCCCACGGGCAACCTGCTGGACGCTGACGAGAACATCGACGATCCCGCTGATCCTGAGGAGGTCGGCAAAGGTGAGGTAATCTCTGACCACGAAGGCGATTTGATCATCACCGGCGATGAGGGCGCGGACGCCTTGACCGGGCAAGAGGGCGACGATCAGATCAACGGATATGGCGGCGACGATCTGATCGATGGCGGTACGGGGAACGACGATCTGCATGGCGGCGAAGGTGACGACGTGCTGATGGGCAACACCGGGAATGATGTGTTGCACGGCGACGCGGGCGCGGATGTTTTGTCTGGGCAGTCCGGTGACGACACGCTTTATGGCCATTTCGGTGCAGATACCCTGCAGGGCGGTGACGGCGATGACAACCTCTATGGCGGTCAGGATGACGACAGGCTGGAGGGCGGCGAAGGCGACGACGCGCTGCAAGGCGGCAAAGGCGCCGATTATCTGGCCGGGGGCGCGGGCGAAGACGCTTTGTTCGGGGGCGATGGCGACGATGTTCTAACCGGTGACGACGGGCCGGGCGAAGAGGCACGCGATTTCCTCAATGGCGGGGCGGGAGACGACATCCTGATCGCACAGGGCGGCGATGTGGTGACGGGTGGCGCAGGCAGTGACGAGGTCGTGGTTCAGACCGAACCGGAACAGGACAGCGTCACGATCATGGATTTCCAGGTGGGCCAGGACAAGCTGTTGGTCACCTGGGAAGGTCCTGAGGAACCCGATATCGAGATCGAAAAAGACAGTGAAAGCAATGACCTGACTCATGTTCGCGTGAACGGGGAAGAGGTTGCCCAGCTTTACGGGGCCGAAGGGTTAACCGTTGACGACATTCAACTGGTAACCGAGGCGTATCTGGCGCAGATGACCGCGACCGGCTAAGCCACCAGAATCCCTTTGCCATTCACGCCAAAAGCGCCTATACGCGCCCATCCGCATCGGAATCGGTGCGGTTTTCTCCATGGGCCTGCGCTGGACGACATCCCGGCCTGCGCCATCAACTCTAACCTTTTAAAGGAGACCCCGATGTCGATCACAACTGCTGAAAAAGCACGCGTCATGAAAGAATTCGCAACCAAGGACGGCGACACCGGTTCGCCGGAAGTCCAGGTTGCCATCCTGACCTCGCGCATCAACACCCTGACCGAGCACTTCAAGACCCACAAAAAAGACAACCACGGTCGTCGCGGTCTGCTGAAGATGGTTGCTCAGCGCCGTAAGCTGCTGGACTATCTGAAGGGCAAAGAAGAAGCGCGTTACCAGGACCTGATCAAACGCCTCGGCATCCGCCGCTAAGCACGGATTGCGCGGGTTTTCAGACCCGCCACAAGACCCTTTCAGACGCCCGCCACATGGTGGGCGTTTTTTCGTTCCGGCCCCTGTTTTTCCCGCGTTAAGACAGAGACTTGCCCTAAATCCCCTGTTTACTCTGGTGAATTCTGCGGTTGACCAGTGCCGTGGATCTCGTGCAGTTATTCACTGGTTTTGTAATGTTAATGAGTACACGCAATGGCGACACTGGATCAAGCTGTATGGCTGGATGGCACAGGCACGGCACAAGATGGCAGTACCGTTGTCACGGATGGGGCAAACTCGACAACCGTCACAGCAGACTTTACCGGCAGTTGGGTAACGGACGATCCGGGTGGATCCGGGAACGATATCAACTCGAATTTCGCGACAACCGAAAACACCGCTGATTTCAGCTTTTCCAACGATGTGACCAATCTGTCCTTCAGCCTGGACGGGGTGAATGCAAGTGGATCGTTCAACGATGGCTATCGGGTGCTTATTTTGGATGAGAACGGGCAACCGATCCCTCTTTCGAGTATCACGATCACGCAAAGCTCGGGCGGAACGATCAACATCACTCAGGATGCCAATGGCAATATCCTGATCGACCCGGACACCGGAATTCCCAACGGTCTGACTTTCTCGACCGCCGGGCCGGTGTCACAGGTTGTCATAACCTCGACCCCTGCGCCGGATGGTTCGACAACCGGTGGATCGGGGATCAGCGATTTCACCTTCGACGTCCCGCCGCCGCCACCGTGTTTTGCGCGCGGCACTCTGATCGAAACCCCGGCCGGGCCGGTCGCGGTTGAGGATCTTCGTGTGGGCGATCTGGTGCTGACCAAAGACAATGGCGCGCAACCGATCCGCTGGCTGGGCGGGCGCCCTGTGCCCGGCACCGGCAACCGCGCGCCGATTGTGTTTCGCACAGGCGCAATCGGCAATGATCGTGACCTTGTCGTCTCGCAAAACCACCGCGTCTTGTTGACCGGGTGGAAGGCCGAGATGCTGTTTGGCGAGGCGGAATGTCTGGTCGCTGCCAAGTCGCTGGTAAATGACGACACCATCCGCCTGCAGCCCTGTGATGAGGTTCAGTATTTTCACATCCTCTTTGACCGTCACGAGATCATCTACAGCAACGGTGCCGCGACCGAGAGCTTCCTGCCCGGCAATGTTGGCCTGAACAGCCTCGACAAGGACCTGCGCGCGGAAATCCTCGACCTGTTTCCGGAACTGGAGGCGCAGAACAACACGCCATACCCTCCGGCCCGGCCCTTGCTGAAATCCCGCGAAGCCCGCGCGCTGGCGTCTTTCTGACCCTGCGCTGGCGATTTCACGGGGTGTTTCCCAAACCGAAAGCACCCTGTGACCCACGCCCCACAAGGCCGGTGGCTGACACCCGCTCCTGACCGGTGGGGCAAAGCGCACTTCCCCTTTTCTTCCCACGCATTCTCATGTATGGGCGCTGCATCTGAGACGTTGTGCCCCTGACCCCGGCACTCGAATGGAAGATAAAGTGGGGTCGGCGGCAATGGGGCCGCCATGCAAACCGGAGACCCGCAGGGGCGGGAGTGCTCCGTTCTAGGATACGCATATGTTTGATGTAACAAAGAAATCGATTCAGTGGGGCGAAGAGACGCTGACACTGGAAACCGGCAAGGTTGCCCGTCAGGCGGACGGCAGCGTGATTGCCACGCTGGGCGAAACCAGCGTCATGGCCAACGTGACCTTTGCCCGTGCTCAAAAGCCCGGTCAGGATTTTTTCCCGCTGACCGTGCACTACCAAGAGAAATACTATGCCGCCGGTAAAGTTCCGGGTGGCTTCTTCAAGCGTGAAGCGCGCCCGACCGAGAAAGAGACGCTGACCGCACGTCTGATCGACCGTCCGATCCGTCCGCTGTTCGTTGACGGCTTCAAGAACGAAGTTCTGGTGATGTGCACCGTGCTGAGCCACGATCTGGTCAACGATCCCGACATCGTCGCGATGATCGCGGCATCCGCTGCCCTGACCATCTCGGGCGCGCCGTTCATGGGCCCGATCGCCGGTGCCCGCGTTGGTTTCGAGGATGGCGAATACGTCCTGAACCCGACCGTCGACGACATGCAGGACCTGCGCCTGAACCCTGAACAGCGTCTGGACCTGGTTGTTGCCGGTACCAAAGACGCCGTGATGATGGTGGAATCGGAAGCGTACGAACTGTCCGAGGCGGAAATGCTGGGTGCGGTAAACTTCGCGCATGAGCAGATTCAGCCGGTTATCGACCTGATCATCTCGCTGGCCGAAGAAGCCGCGAAAGAACCGTTCGAATTCGTTGCCCCCGACTACTCGGAACTGTCCGCCGCTGTTTCGGCTGCCGGTGAAGAGCAGATGCGCGCAGCCTTCGCGATCACCGACAAGCAAGAGCGCACCGCCGCTGTTGCCGCGGCCCGTGAAGCGATCAAGGAAGCGCTGACCGAAGAGCAACTAGAAGACGGCAATCTCGGTTCCGCAATGAAGAAGCTGGAAGCTGGCATTCTGCGCGGTGACGTCGTCAAAGGCGGCAAGCGTATCGACGGTCGTTCGACCACCGATATCCGTTCGATTGTTGCAGAAACCTCGATGCTGCCGCGCACACACGGTTCCGCTCTGTTCACCCGCGGTGAAACACAGGCACTGGCCGTGACCACGCTAGGCACTGGCGACGATGAGCAGTTCATCGACGCGCTGCACGGCAACTTCAAATCGAACTTCCTGCTGCACTACAACTTCCCGCCCTACTCGGTTGGTGAAGTTGGCCGCGTTGGTGGCCCGGGCCGTCGTGAGATCGGCCACGGCAAGCTGGCATGGCGCGCCCTGCAGGCGGTTCTGCCTGCAGCGACCGATTTCCCCTACACGATCCGCATCGTGTCGGAGATCACTGAATCCAATGGCTCGTCCTCGATGGCGTCGGTCTGTGGCGGTTCGCTGTCGATGATGGATGCGGGTGTTCCGCTGAAAGCACCGGTTGCCGGTGTGGCCATGGGTCTGATCCTGGAAGATGACGGCGAATACGCCATCCTGTCGGACATTCTGGGTGACGAAGACCACCTGGGCGACATGGACTTCAAAGTGGCTGGTACCGAAAACGGCATCACCTCGCTGCAGATGGACATCAAGGTTGCAGGCATCACGCCCGAGATCATGGAGAAAGCCCTGGCGCAAGCCAAGGACGGCCGGATGCACATTCTGGGTGAGATGGGCAAAGCCCTGTCCGAGACCAACGAATTCTCGGTCCACGCCCCGCGCATCGAAACCATGAACATCCCAACCGACAAGATCCGCGAAGTGATTGGCTCGGGCGGTAAGGTCATCCGCGAGATCGTTGAAGTTTCGGGTGCCAAGGTCGACATCAATGACGACGGCGTCATCAAGATCGCGTCGCCCGATGGTGAATCGATCAAGAAGGCCTATGAGATGATCCACTCGATCGTTGCTGAGCCGGAAGAAGGTCAGATCTACACCGGTAAAGTGGTCAAGATCGTCGATTTCGGTGCCTTCGTGAACTTCTTTGGCAAGCGCGACGGTCTGGTCCACGTGTCCCAGATCGAAAATCGCCGCCTGAACCATCCGTCGGATGTTCTGAAGGAAGGTCAGGAAGTGAAGGTCAAACTGCTGGGCTTTGACGATCGCGGCAAGGTCCGCCTGTCGATGAAAGTCGTCGATCAGGAAACCGGCGAAGAGATCGTTCCCGAGAAGAAAGAAAAGAAAGAGGAAAGCGCAGAGTAATCTGCCGCCTCATCGCAAACACAAAAGACCCCGGTTCTGGCCGGGGTCTTTTTTTGTTGCGCACAACTATCTCCGCGCCTTGCTGCCATGCTAACATAGGCCCCGGATTGGCGGGTTCGACCATGACAGACAAAACCGCATTCGAGGAAATGGAATTCAATGGCTGGTCCGATCCGGCCATTGCCCAAGGCTATGCCGACAGCTTTGCGGTCGCCACCCGCGAGGTCGCGCAACGGTTGGCAAGTGCGGTGCAGGCCGGGCCGCAGACCCGCGTGCTGGACCTTTGCACAGGGCATGGGGTGGTAGCATCCGCATTGGTGGCGCGCGGAGCCTCGGTTGTTGGGCTCGATTTTTCCGAACCCATGATCGCGCTGGCCCGCTCTGCCGTCCCCTCGGCCAAGTTCGTGCAGGGCGACGCGATGGCCACGGGCTTTGAGGATCGCAGCTTTGACGCTGTTACAATCGGCTTCGGGGTTCCCCATTTCCCCGACCCGCTACGCGGCCTGTCCGAGGCCGCGCGGGTTCTGAAACCGGGCGGGAGGCTGGCATTCTCGATCTGGCAGGGTCAGGGATCCGAAGGCGCATTTGGCTGGTTGTTCGATGCGGTCGGGCGGCTGGGTGATCCGACTGTGACGCTGCCCGAAGGGCCAGACGCCCACCTGCTCGCTGACAGCAGCGTCGCCGCATCCATGGTTACTGACGCAGGCTTTACCGCCGCCACCTCGGATAATATTGCAACCGGACTTGGCCTGACCGAGCCAGAGGCCCTGTTTGATGCGTTCGATCGCGGAGCCGTCCGAGCGGCGTCGCTGCTGGGTGGGCAACCGGATGCAAACCGTGCCGCCATCCGCACCGATCTTGCCGCCCGTGCCCGCTCTGAGGGGGTCCGCCACACCGGGGGTTACCGGGTTCCGGCCCCATCGGTGATCGTGTCGGCAATCAAGGCCTGACACTTTTTAGTGCTGCAAACAGTACGCCTCCCCCGCCCGCTTCATCTGGCCAGAAATATCCTCGGAGGGAATCGCGCACCGGCGCGATGGGGGGGCAGACAGCCCCCCTGACCCGGCCCCAATCAGGACGGGGCCTTGGTCTTGCGCAGATAGGGGAAGATCGTCTCGAACTCGCCGAACTTTTCCTTGGCATCTTCGTTGGACACGGCGGGCGGGATGATCACGTCCTCACCGGGCACCCAGTTCGCCGGTGTGGCCACGCCCTTGGCCGACATCTGCAACCCGTCCAGCGCGCGTAGGATTTCGGCAAAGTTGCGACCCACGGTCATCGGATAGGTCATCGACAGTTTCAGTTGTTTGTCCGGCCCGATGATAAACACGGAACGCACGGTGGCGCTGTCGGCCGGGGTGCGGCCATCGGGCAGATAGGCCTCGGCGGGCAGCATATCGAAGGCTTTGGACACGGCCAGACCATCATCCGCGATGATCGGGAAACCGGGATTGGCGTTGCCATAGGCCTCGATGTCTTTCTTCCACTTCTTGTGGTCTTCGACCCCGTCGACCGAAACGCCGATCACCTTGGTGCCCCGCGCAGCCCATTCATCGTTCAGCTGTGCGACCGCCGAGAACTCGGTGGTGCAAACAGGGGTGAAGTCCTTGGGGTGCGAGAACAGGATGGCCCAATTGTCGCCGATCCAGTCGTGGAACTGGATGGTGCCCTGATCTGTTTCTGCGGTGAAATTCGGGACGGTGTCATTGATGCGTAAACCCATGGGGCATCTCCTCTGTTGGTATGTGAACCGAGTCGGTTGGTGCAAACTTAATCACTTTGGCGGCAGGTTAAACCTCTTTACCCTGACGCAGGGTAAGTTCGCAGATCACAACATCGGCCAAAGCTTTCCCTTGCTCCGTCAGCACAGCAATGACAGAGTGTGCAGCAAAACCGACCGTGCGGTCGAATGTAACACAATGCGGAGAGATTCAGATGATCGAAAAACGCGATTTCTATATCAATGGCCAGTGGATCCAACCGGCGGCACCCAATGACTTTCAGGTCATCGATCCTTCGACAGAGGAACCCTGCGCGGTAATCTCGTTGGGCGGTGCCGCCGATACGGATGCCGCCGTTGCTGCGGCCAAGGCCGCCCTGCCCGGCTGGATGGCGACACCGGTCGAAGAGCGTATCGCGCTGGTGGAAAAGCTGGTCGAGGTCTACAGCACCCGGAGCGAGGATCTGGCACAGGCGATGTCGCATGAAATGGGTGCGCCCATCGACATGTCCCGCAGCCAGCAGGTCGGGGCCGGGATCTGGCACCTGAAGAACTTCATCCGCGCAGCAAAGGCGTTTCAGTTCGAACGCCCGCTGGGCGATCACGCGCCGAACGACCGGATCATCTATGAGGCCGTCGGCGTGGCTGCCCTGATCACGCCGTGGAACTGGCCGATGAACCAGATCACGCTGAAGGTCGGTGCGGCAGCGATTGCGGGCTGTACGATGGTTCTGAAACCCTCGGAACAGAGCCCTCTGAACGCGATGATCTTTGCCGAGATGATGGATGAAGCCGGGTTTCCGGCTGGCGTCTTCAATCTGGTGAACGGGGACGGCGTGGGTGTTGGCTCGCAACTCTCAGGCCATCCGGATGTGGATATGGTCAGCTTCACCGGCTCGACCCGTGCAGGCACGGCGATTTCGAAGAATGCAGCGGATACGCTGAAGAAGGTGCATCTGGAGCTGGGCGGCAAGGGCGCGAATGTGGTCTTTGCCGATGCGGATGAAAAGGCCGTGAAACGTGGCGTTCTGCACATGATGAACAACACCGGCCAAAGCTGCAACGCGCCCAGTCGCATGCTGGTGCAGCGCCCGATCTATGACCAAGCGGTCGAGACCGCCGCCGAGGTGGCGAACAAGGTCGCGGTCGGTCCGGCCACCGAGGAAGGCCGTCATATCGGGCCGGTGGTGAACGAGGTTCAGTGGACCAAGATTCAGGACCTGATCCAGAAGGGCATCGACGAGGGCGCGCGGCTGGTTGCGGGCGGCACCGGTCGGCCCGAGGGGCTGAACAAGGGCTACTATGTACGTCCCACGGTGTTTGCCGACGCCAACAACCAGATGACCGTCGCGCGCGAGGAAATCTTTGGCCCGGTTCTGACCATGATCCCGTTTGATACCGAGGAAGAGGCCATCGAGATCGCCAATGACACGCCTTACGGGCTGACCAACTATGTTCAGACGCAGGATGGCGACCGCGCCAACCGCATGGCGCGCGCGCTGCGCTCGGGCATGGTTGAGATGAACGGTCAGTCGCGCAGCGCAGGCTCGCCCTTTGGCGGCATGAAACAATCCGGCAACGGGCGCGAAGGTGGCGTCTGGGGGTTGGAGGATTTCCTTGAGGTCAAGGCCGTCGGCGGCTGGGCGGCAGAGTAACGCGAAAAGGAAATATCAAGATGTGAGGCGCCCTAGGGCGCCTCGCTCTGTTTTCTCAGGCATCCGCCTGAGCGGCCTCATAGGCCAGCATGGCGCGTTTCACCGGCAGACCCCAGTGATAGCCGCCCAGTCCGCCGGATTTGCGCAAGGCGCGGTGGCAGGGGATCAGCCAGCTGACCGGGTTGCGCCCCACCGCCGTGCCCACGGCGCGCACCGCTTGTGGCGAGCCGACACGCTGGGCGATCTCGGAATAGGTCGTCACCTGACCCGAGGGGATGTGCATCAGCGCCTCCCACACCTTGATCTGCAAAGGGGAGCCGATGAGATGCAGCGGTGTCTCGGACCGTTCAGCCCCGAAGGCGCTTTGCACCCACAGGTGCAGGCGACCGGGATTTTCCAGAAACTTCGCCTGCGGCCAGCGGGTTACCATATCCGCCATCGCCGCTTCCTCGCTGGTCTCGGAGCCGAAGGCGATGCCGCAAATGCCCTTGTCGGTGCCCATCACCAGCGCCGGGCCGAAGGGACTTGGGAACCAGCCCCAATAGATCGTCAGCCCTTGGCCCTTGCGGGCGTATTCGCCGGGGCTCATGGATTCCCATTTCAGGAACAAATCGTGCAAACGGCCACTGCCCGACAGGCCAACATTATGGGCGGTTTCCAGCGTGGTGAACCGTTCGCGCAGCAGCGCCTTGGCGTGACCCAGTGTCAGGTATTGCTGATAGCGCTTCGGCGACACGCCGGTCCAACGCGAGAACAGGCGCTGGAAATGCGCCGGGCTCATATCCATCTGGCGCGCCAGTTCCTCGAGGCTGAGGGCTTCGCCGCCCTGATCGATCAGGTCGATCGCCCGGCGCATGACGTTGTAGTGATAGCCGCTTTCATGGTTCTGGATGTTCATGGCAGACCTCGTTTTCTGACCAGATCATAGCGTGCGGGTCACGGCCCCGCGACCCGGAACTTGCGCATTGGCTTTGGGCTTGTGTCACGGCCCGGCGGGCGGCATTAAGGCGCGGATGGCAAAGCAACTCGATTATCACACGATCCGCGAGATCTTTACGCGTTTTCAGGACGCCGACCCCGAACCCAAGGGCGAGCTGGAGCATGTGAACGTCTATACTCTGGTCGTCGCCGTGGCGCTTTCGGCGCAGGCGACCGATGCGGGCGTCAACAAGGCCACGCGCGACCTGTTCAAGATCGCCGACACGCCGCAAAAGATGCTGGATCTGGGCGAAGAGGGTCTGATTGAACACATCAAAACCATCGGACTGTTCCGCCAGAAGGCGAAGAATGTGATCAAGCTGAGCCGTATTCTGGTCGAGGATTATGGCGGCGAGGTGCCCAATTCCCGCGCTGCGCTGCAATCGCTGCCCGGTGTCGGCCGTAAGACCGCCAATGTGGTGCTGAACATGTGGTGGCGGCAACCGGCACAAGCGGTCGACACCCATATCTTCCGCGTCGGCAACCGCACCGGCATCTGTCCCGGAAAGGACGTGGACGCGGTCGAGCGGGCCATCGAAGACAACATCCCTGCCGACTTTCAACTGCATGCGCATCACTGGCTGATCCTGCATGGCCGGTACCATTGCAAGGCGCGCAAGCCGCAATGCCCCACCTGCATCATCCGTGATCTCTGCCAATTCGAGGACAAGACCCAATGAAGACCTACCAACTGACCGGCATCGGGAATGCCGTCGTGGACGTAATTTCCCAGGCCGATGACAGTTTTCTGGAACTGATGGGCATTGAGAAAGGCATCATGCAACTGATCGAGCAGGAGCGGGGCGAGCTGCTTTACGCCTCGATGGAAAGCCGGGTGCAGACGCCGGGTGGCTCGGTCGCGAACACGATTGCGGGCGCAGGTACGCTGGGGCTGGATGCGGCGTTTATCGGGCGCGTGCATGACGACGCCCTGGGCCGGTTCTATGCGGATGCAATGAACGAGGACGGGGTGGATTTCGTCAACCCGCCGGTGCCGGGCGGAGAGCTGCCGACCTCACGCTCGATGATCTTTGTCTCGCCCGATGGTGAGCGGTCGATGAATACCTATCTGGGGATTTCGTCGGAATTGTCGTCCGAAGATGTGTCCCGCGACGTGGCGGGCAGCAGCCAGCTCATGTTCCTTGAGGGTTATCTGTTCGACAAGGAAAAGGGCAAAGCCGCATTCCTTGAGGCTGCGCGTACCTGTCGCAAGGGCGGCGGCAAGGCCGGGATCGCCATTTCCGATCCGTTCTGCGTGGAACGTCACCGGGTCGATTTCCTGTTGCTGATCGAGAACGAGCTGGATTTCGTCATCGGCAATGAGGCTGAGATCAAGTCGCTGTTCGAAACCGATGATCTGGAAGAGGCCTTGGTGAAAACGGCTGAGATTTGTCCTTTGATCGTCTGTACCCGCTCGGGCGACGGCGTTACTGTTCTGCACGACGGTCAACGCATTGACGTGCCGGTTGAAAAGGTGGTGCCAGTGGATGCCACCGGCGCAGGCGATCAGTTCGCTGCCGGGTTCCTCTACGGCATGGCCACGGGCCGCGATTACGAGACCTGTGCCAAGATCGGCAATGTCTGCGCCCGTGAGGTGATCAGCCATATCGGGCCGAGACCGGAGGCGAATATGCAGGAGTTGCTGCGGGAAGAAGGCTTGCTGTAAGCTGCGGAGCCGCGCGATTGCCAGACCGCGGAATGGCGATCAACCGGTTGAACAAAGCACTTTGTGCCAGCCAACTATTCCCGACGGTATTTCTGTTTTCCAAGGTTCAAAATCGCCAGCCCGTGCGGGCGGTCTGGCGATCGCGCGGCGGCCTGCGGCCTTGATTCAGCGCGGCTATGATCCACCGGCAGCGTCGTTCAAGGCCCAGTTATATTCATATGCGTTCACGCGCCGGGCGTCTTGCAATCTCGCGCGCAATTCCGGTTCTACCGCCGTTTCGAGATAGGCAATCACCGCTTTCTCGTTCGGTCCAAAATCCTCGCGAAACCAAATATAGATCTTGGACAGGATCAGCCGCCCGCGCGCATCATACCGCACCCCGCGCCGGTCGTTGACATAGGCGCGCTCGGCGGCTGCCAGGTCCCGCTCCAGCGTTTCGGCCTGCCACGCCCTGTTCATCAGATTGGGGCATCCCACGGCCGCACAGTTCAGCGCATAATGGATGCGCGGCTCGTCAAAGCCGGACCGGATGATGCGGTGCTCGATATCATTCAGCGTCAGACGTCGCCCGGCAACCTGCGCCAGAGGCCGATCCCACGGGCCAAAGGAAAATGCGCCATCGGTGATGTCCCGGATCGAAGCGACGGGGTAGTTTTCAAGGATCAGATCAACGGTCAGCGCATTGTACAGATTGATCCAATAGGCCAGTTGCTGATCCCGGGTCAGCGCGGCGGGGTCCACCGATTGCAGATCGCTCAGATAACCCTCCAACCGGGCTCGATCTGCCCGTGAGACCTGCCCATAGGCCACACGGTTCACTCCTTGCGCATCTGTGGTGACATATCGGGACAGAAAGGCGCTCCAGTCCCGATGATCGACATGGTCTCCGGGCGGCGGGGCGGATCGGGTCAGCGCGGTATCCGGCAGGGGTGTCGCCGAGGGCAGGGCCAGACGCTCGACGCTGGCACAGGCAGCCAGCAGCGGCAGCAGTAGGAGGGCTAAGAAGGCTCTCATGAGATTACTTTCCGGCGTGACCGCGCCGCCCGCAACTGACCTTTGAGCTTTTTCAGCGGTGCCAATTCCGGATCGTGCAGGTCGGGCAGATCGGGGGTGTCGGTCAGATCGCGAGAGGCCGAATTCCACCAAAGCGGCCCGTCATCTGCCTCGACCCGGTCCGGCGCAGCGAGATGCAGATCACGTTGCGCATTGTGGACACACATGGATAGCGGGCCGTTGGCCGTGGCGACCATGAACACGCAGGAGGCGCATCGATCCTCCTCCAACGCATCAGCCGCCATGAAGTTGTGGATGAACACCGCCTGTTGCCGTACCTGCCCCCGCAGCAAACCGGTGCCAAGCCGCAGCGTACAGCCCACCAGATGCGCGGCAGCGCGCAGGGCCAGCAGCGGGTGGCGCAGCGCCAGACGTCGCATGCTGTCGTGAATGTCTAGATGCCCGTCCTGCGATCGGTCCTGTTGTTCCAGCGCTTCAATCACGCGATGGACAAGCTTGCGGTTCGACAGGGTCGACCGGGCCTTGCCGCCCGCCGTGATCACGCTGGCATAGCGGTTGCAGCGGGAATGCCCCACGGCGGCGGTATCGAAATGCAGCTGGGTCTCATACCCCTGTTCAACCGCGCGCATGACACTGTGCTGCGTGATCGTGTCGGGCCGTTCGCGCAGCACCCCGCGCCCGGTATCGGCCTGCATCTGGAAGGATACAAACGCAACTTCAGGCTGGTCGCGCAGGAACCGTGCAAGCGCGGGCAACTCGGCAAAATTGCCCTCGAACACGGTGGTGTTGAACAGGACGCGCAGCCCCAGCCCCTCGGCCCGACGGATATAGGCACTGCGGACAGTGTTCAGTTCAACTTCGGTCCCGAACCCGCGGCGCTCCTGCGTCAGGTCGACGTGAAAGGCCACGTCGTCCAGCCCGGCGGCGGCCAGTCGTGTCAGTTTGGCCCGGCTGGCGCGGATGCCGTTGGTCATCAGGCACGAGCGCATACCCAAACGTCTGATCTCGCGGCACAGCGCCTCAAGGTCTTCGATTTTGCGCAAAGTCGGATCGCCGCCCGTCAACTGGACCGAGACGCTGGGGCCGTAATGGCTGCGGATCGTCACCAGCCGCGCGAACAGGACCGAAAGCGGGGGATCATAGGTCATCTCGGCCCGGTCCGACAGGTAACAGAGCGAACAATCCAGATTGCAGCGCTGCGTTACCTCAAGCGCGACGCAGGCGATGGGATAGAACCGGCCTGCCGTCTGGCCGGGGCCGTATTCACCGCACGCCTGCAAACCGCCGCGCAAAGGCGCGCGGCGGTCAGCCCCATGAAATCGGCGACCTGCCGGGGCTGTTCCGATGGCGTTTGAAATTTGGTGATTTGCGCTGTCTTTCATGCCTCAGAGGCTAGGGAGGCATGTGGCCCAGCGCTATGCCACTCACGGCAAGTTGTCAGGTCATGAGGTTGAGGTGATCGAAGGGAGCAGGTCAAAGTTTTGCCTCAAAATGACACTACTCAGACCTGATTGAGTTTATGGATTGAGGTGCGCATGATCCGACGTGTCGCAGTGCTGATTGATGGAGACAACGTTAGCCCAACCCATCAGGCTGAAATTCTACGAATTGGCCAAAACGCTGGGCAGATCGATATCGGGCGCGTCTATATGAACGCCCAGAAATGTTCGGGTTGGCATGATGCACCTGCCTTTCGGCTTGTTCATAGCGGTACAGGTAAGAACGCGACTGACATTCTGCTGGCGATCGATGCAATCGAACTCGCGTTGCGCAACACCATCGACGTCATCGTTATCGGCAGTTCAGATGGTGATTTTTCTCATCTCCACTGTCGCTTGCGTAAGTTGGGACTGGTGGCACTAGGCGTCGGTGAAAATAAAACGCCACTATCGGTGCGTGCGAAATGTACTGAGTTCATCGAGCTAGGCGCTGGGCAGACAGCTCCAACTGATCACAGTGTCACTCAACTAGATCAGGACATAAAGGACGTGATTGCTGCGAGTAGCCAAAACGGACAAGGCATTCTGATTGCCGACCTGAATGTGCGCATGAGAAAGCATCATGACATCAAGATCAGTACCCGCCCCGAGAAAACCTGGCGGAGATATCTGGCCAAGCGCGCAGGGTTATACGATTTGGATCCGAAGGGTCCAGATGCGCATGTTCGCTTCAAACCAGAGGGGTTTTTACGTTGAAGCTTTGAAGCAGCAGGGCGCTCAGCGCAGATGTTCGGCAAAGGCGGCAACCACCTGTTCATAAACCGCACGCTTGAACGGCACGATTTCGGCGGTCAGGCGCGCGGGGTCCTGCCATTTCCAATGGGTGAACTCGGGGTGATCGGTTGCGATATTGATCTGGTCGTCCCGGCCGGTGAAGCGCATCAGGTACCATTTCTGCTCTTGCCCGCGATAGCGGCCTTTCCAGATTTTCGGCACGATATCGTGGGGCAGATCATAGGGCAACCAGCCGTCGGTTTCGGCGATGATTTCGACCAGATCGGCGGTCACGCCGGTTTCCTCCCACAGCTCGCGCAGGGCGGCATCACGCGGGTCTTCGCCCTTGTCCACACCGCCCTGAGGCATCTGCCAGGCGTCCTTGTGGCGGTCATTGCGCTGACCGACAAAAATCTTGCCCTCGGCATTCATCAGCATCAGCCCCACGCAGGGGCGATAGGGCAGTCTGGCGATCTGGTCAGGGGTCATGCGCGGCCTCGTCAACAAGCTTTGCAGCGTCTCTAGCAAGTGGCGCGCCGAAGGCAAAGGGAATGACGTTAGGTTTCGCGTGACAAAGGTGACGCGAAGGTCAATCTAACCCGCAAATTCGGGAGGGAGAGTTCGCCATGACTGCGTACCCAAACATGCTGGCGCCGCTGGATCTGGGATTTACCACGCTGAAGAACCGCGTGCTGATGGGGTCGATGCATACCGGGCTTGAGGAAACCGGCGACTGGAACCGGGTGGCCGAGTTCTATGCCGACCGGGCGCGCGGCGGCGTGGCGTTGATGGTGACGGGCGGGATTGGTCCGAACCTTGAAGGCTCGGTGTTACCGGGGGCCTCGATGATGACCAATGACAACGAGGTGGCAAACCATTCCACCGTAACACAGCGCGTGCATGAGGCCGGTGGCAAGATCGCGATGCAGATCCTGCATGCGGGACGTTATGCCTATGGTCCCAAATGCGTGGCGCCCAGCCCGGTGAAATCCCCGATCTCTCCGTTCCCGCCGCATGAGCTGGACGAGGACGGGATCGAGAAGCAGATCAGCGATATTGTGAATGCAGCCGTGCTGGCCCAGAAGGCGGGCTATGACGGCGTCGAGATCATGGGGTCCGAGGGGTATTTCCTGAACCAGTTCCTGGTGACCCATACCAACAAACGCACCGACCGCTGGGGCGGGTCCTATGAGAACCGGATGCGCCTGCCGATCGAAGTGGTGCGCCGCACGCGCGAAGCCGTGGGCACCGATTTCATCATCATCTACCGCCTGTCGATGATCGATCTGGTGCCCAACGGCTCGACCCATGAGGAAGTGGTGGAGCTGGCGCAGCGGATCGAGCAGGCCGGGGCGACGATCATCAACACAGGCATCGGCTGGCACGAGGCGCGGATACCGACCATCGCCACCAGCGTGCCGCGCGCGGCTTTTGCCTGGGTGACGAAAAAGCTGATGGGCAAGGTTTCGATCCCGGTGATCACCTCGAACCGGATCAACACGCCTGAGGTGGCCGAAGAGGTTCTGTCCTCGGGGTGCGCCGATATGGTTTCGCTGGCGCGGCCGATGCTGGCGGATGCGGATTTCGTCAACAAGGCAATTGCGGGTGAGGCCGCGAAGATCGCGCCCTGCATCGCCTGCAACCAGGCCTGTCTGGATCACACGTTCAGCGGCAAGCTGACCTCGTGTCTGGTCAATCCGCGCGCCTGCCATGAGACGGAACTGGTGATCGGTGAGGCGGAGAAGCGCAAGACTGTTGCCATTGTCGGTGCCGGCCCCGCGGGCCTGTCCACCGCGATGACAGCGGCCCAGCGCGGGCACGATGTCACCCTGTTCGACCGCGCATCCGAGATCGGCGGTCAGTTGAACATGGCCAAGCAGGTGCCGGGGAAAGAGGAGTTCTGGGGCCTCGTCGACTGGTATCGCACCATGATGGACGATCTGGGCGTCAAGGTTGAGCTGAACCGCGAGGTCAGTGCCGACGATCTGACCGGCTTTGACGAGGTGGTCATCGCCACTGGCGTCACCCCGCGCGATCCGCAGATTCCGGGGCAGGACCAGGACAATGTCCTGAGCTATATCGACGTGCTGCGCGGCAAGGCCGAGGTTGGCAGTTCCGTCGCCGTGATCGGCGCGGGAGGGATCGGCTTTGACGTGTCCGAGTTCCTGCTTGAGGACGGGCATAGCCTCACCACCGACCTGCCCGCCTGGATGAAGGAATGGGGCGTGAGTGATCCGGAACAGCACCGTGCGGGCCTTGCGCCCGAAGGACCACAACCCGCCGCCCCTGCCCGTCAGGTCACGTTGTTGCAGCGCAAGGCGCAAAGGCATGGCAAAGGGCTGGGCAAGACGACCGGGTGGATTCACCGGGCCACGCTGAAGATGAAGGACGTCAATTTCGTGGGCGGCGTGAACTACGAACGCATCGACGAAGACGGTCTGCATGTCAGCTTTGGTGAGGCCCGCGAAGATCCGACCGTTATCCCGGTAGAGACGATTGTGCTGTGCGCGGGTCAGGTCTCGGATCGGTCTCTGGCCGATGAGCTTGGGGATCGTGGCATCGCCTGTCACGTCATCGGCGGCGCGGATGTGGCCGCCGAACTGGATGCGAAACGCGCAATCAATCAGGGCACCCGGCTGGCGGCGACCTTCTGAGCCAACGGGTCCATTTTACTTGCGACGGAAAGCTGCGCCGAAAGGCGTGGCTTTTTTTGTGGCGCTTGACTTTTTGGGTACACAGGTACATATGTACATCATGGATACGAAAGTTGAACGCACGCAAACGGGAATCCGCATCGAAAAGCGGCTGCTGAAAGTTCTGAAGGGGCTGGCCGAGTCGCTGGATATGACAGTTGGCGATCTGATCGAAGGCATCGTCCTGCATAGTTTTGAGAACAAGCCACCCTTTTCCGCAGACACGCTGGAAAAGATCAAACAGCTCAAAACCGTCTACGATTTCGACTGGACAGCCGAGGACAGCCACAAATTCAAGGAGCAGGACGAATGACCAAACCGATCCAATGCGCCGACATCACCCGCGCTTTTGAAGCACACGCGATCGACAACGCTACATTCGGACATGCCGAACATGTTCGGGTAGCCTTCGACCTGTTGCGCAAGTATGATTTTATCGATGCTGCGGCGATCTATGCCAAAGGGATCAGGGCCCTTGCCGCAAAAGCCGGTGCGCCGGACAAATTCAACCTGACCATCACTTACGCCTTCATGAGCCTGATTGCCGAGCGCATGGCGCACTCAGCAGACTGCAGTTTTGACGATTTTGTTGCAGCCCACCCGGATCTGATGTCCAAATCCGTGTTGAGCAGCTGGTATTCCAGCGACCGGCTGAATTCGGCACTCGCCCGCGGCGTATTCCTGTTGCCAGCCGCCGCCTGAGGCAGGCCGGATCGTACCGATCTCTACTCGACGGTGATGGTGATCACGTCGGACACGATCGGGGTTGCGTGCGGTACATGGCCTGCATCCCCCAGCACCAGTTGCAGCGTGTGTTCGCCCGGCGCAAGGTCCAGCGTCACCTCGGTCTGGCCGCCGCCGAAATGCATGTGGTTGTCATCGGCGGGCAAGCCATAGGCCAGCTCATCCGCGCCGTCCTCGCCCTGCCCCAGCGGTGGGCGGTTGATCAGCAGGTGGTGATGGCCGGTATTTTCTTTCTCGGTCCCGGCGGGCGCAACGCCCATGCCGTTGAGACCAAACACAATCTTAACGGGTGATTGCACCGTGTCCCCGTCAGACAGGTTGACGAAATAGACCGTTGCGTCGGGGTTCGAGGGCGTCTCTCCGCCGGCCCAGGCGAGCGTTGCGCTCAGACACAGGGCGGTGGCTGTGAAAAGGACTTTCATAATCTCCTCCTTGGTCACAAAAATGCCATTCTCAACATAGCACGATTGAGAAAAGGACCAAAAACCGGGGATTTGCGCTGAATCATATGGCGCGCTGCCCGGCACGCCCGGCGTTTCCCAGTCGCAAACGATCCGAATCAAAACCCCGATATTATCCCATGTCTGCCCAGTTCTCGCCCAGATTGATCGCGATAAAGAGACAACGAACGGAAGACCTGGGGAACGAGAATGGATCGACTGACCGAAATGGAGGCCTTTTCCAACGTGGTGGACCAAGGGGGTTTCACTGACGCGGCCAAGAAAATGGGCATCTCCAAATCGGCCGTGTCCAAACACGTGTCGAGCCTTGAGGCGCGGCTGGGTGCAAGGCTGCTGAACCGCACCACACGCCGCGTATCACCGACCGAGATTGGGCTGGCCTATTACGATCGCGCCCGTCGCGTTCTGAATGACGCGGGAGAGGCCGACGCGCTGGTGACCTCGATGCAATCGGCACCCTCTGGTTTGCTGCGGATCAGTGTGGCCACCGATTTCGGCGTCAATCACCTGTCCCCGGTGCTGTCGGAATTCCTGTCTGCGTTTCCCGAAATCACGGTGAACATGGTGCTGAACAACCGCTATGTCGAATTGATTTCCGAAGGGTTCGACGTCGCCGTGCGGATCGGAGAGCTGGAGGACAGCACCCTGCGCGCCCGCAAGCTGACCGAGACGGTCAAACGTCTGGTCGCATCGCCGAAATACATTGAACAGTTCGGACGCCCGCAAAAGATCGACGATCTGAACGAACACAAGCTGCTGCATTATTCCAGCCAGTCTTCGGGCAGTGTTTGGAAACTGACCGCGCCGTCGGGCGAAAAGCGTCAGGTGCGCACTGCCGGATGGCTGAGCGTGAATGACGGGCAGTCGCTGCTGAACGCCGCCATATCGGGGCTGGGGATCGCGCATCTGCCCAGCTATCTGTATGCCGACGCGCTGAAATCGGGTGAGGTGGTCGACGCCATGCCGTCGCTGCCCGACGAGGTTCAGGGCGTCTATGCGGTTTACCCGCCGGGCCGGTTCACCCAGCCCAAAGTGCGGGCCTTCATTGATTTTCTTGTCGAATCTTACGCCGAAAAAGGCCCGATGGATTGGTAGAATTCTCCCTGAAGTACCTCGGTGGCCCGTGCTGAAAGGCACGGGTCTTTTTTTTGGCACATCACCTCTGATCAGAGTTGCCGATTTCATTTAATGAAATCGGTCCGGAAACTTTCAAAGTTTCCGGCGCGTCGTCTCAGTTGATCAGCAGCACCGCTTCAACCCGGCGATTGATATCGCGACCCTCGGGTGTTGCGTTTGACGTGATAGGCGCGAGATAGCCTGCGCCCTCTGCCTCTATGCGGTCAGGGGCGATGCCATGCGCTTCGATCAGGCGCGCTCGGACTGCCTCGGCCCGTTTCATACTGACAGTAATATTGGCCTGTAAGGCGCCGGTGTCGTCTGTGTGCCCGACCAGCGCCAGACGCATCTGCGGATTGTCGGTCAGATAGCCCGCCAGCAAGGTCAGCGAGGCAAAGGGCCCCTCGCCCAGCACCACCTCGCCGGTACGGAAATGCAGATCGTCCAGAATCACGTGCCCGTTCTGGCTCAGTTCGCTCAAAAGACCCGCCGCGCCATCAACCGTTTCTTCAATCACCAGCGGTGGAGCCGGCTGGGATCCGACCGGCGAGACGCGGATCATCTGCACATAGCCTTCAGGCTCGTTGCGGCTGACCAGCAAGCTCAGCGCATCCTCACCCTTGGTGGCAGCGAGAAAGCGGTAATCGTGGATCGCCACATACATGTCGGGCGTCGGCACCACCTCGGTGCCAAAACGAAAATCGAAGCCGCCGCAGCTGCGGGCCTCGCATTCGAAAGCGATGTCATAGCCCTGTGCCTGCAACTGATCCCGCAGAGGCGCAAGAATCTGCAGCGTGGTACTGGAGCCAGTCTGCAAGCGCCAGGTCAGGCGTTCGACCCGGCCCTCGACCGTGCGAGAGGGCACCGCGCCGTTGGCAAATACGCTGGTCGGCAGATCATAGCTGCCAAGCGCACTGACCCGTTCGCTGACCTGACGGGCGCTGGGCGGCAGGATCAGGTCTTGTGCCAGCGCGGGGCAAGCCAACAGAATGAAGCTGAGAGAGAGGCGCAGGATCATCGGAACTGGGCGTGGTATTCTGGGTTCGGGACCATCGCGGTGGCGCTGGCCACGCGGTTGGTCATGTTGAAAAAGCCGGTGACATTGGCGATGTCCCAGATATCGCGGTCGCTGAAGCCAGCATCGCGCAAGCGCTGGCGGTCTGCGTCTTCGACCGTTACACTGGCATGGGTCATCTGGGCGGCGAAATCCAGCATCGCGCGCTGACGGTCTTCCAGCGGCGCGACGCGGTAGTTCATCACCAACATCTCGCCCAGTTGCGGGTCGCCTGAAAGCTGCCGCACCGCTGCGCCATGCGCCACGAGGCAATAGAAACATTTGTTGATGGAGGAGACGACCACGGCGATCATCTCGCGCTCCAGCTTGGACAGCCCGCTTTCGGCCAGCATCAGATCGTTATACATCGCCGTGAACGCGTTCAGCTTGTCGATATCGAAGGCATAGGCGCGCAGCACATTGGGCACCATGCCCAGCTTTTCGACACAGATATCGAAGTATTTCTGCGTCTCTGGCGGCAGCGGGTCCACCTGAGGCAGATTCAGGGCGGTGGGCTGATCCTGTGTGGTCACGTCGCTCTCCTCATACGCGTTGCCGGTAGTGGTATTCTCCGGCGATCTCCATCCCCAGCGCGCGGTAGAGCGCGTTGGCCCCTTCATTCGCCTTGGTGCAGATCACGCTAAGGGTCTCAGCGCCATTGTCCAGCGCCCAGAAAGCCGCGGCGCGCATGGCCCATGCACCCATGCCGTGGCGGCGATGTTCGGGCAGGATTTCCAGCGCGTGCACCATGGCGATGCCATCATGGATGGCGACGAAACCGGTACCCGCGGGCTGATCGCTGCGGCGTATCAACAGGCCCGTTTTCGGCCCCTGCGCCCGATGCATGATGGCCAGCCGTTCCGGCCCGATGCCGCCCTGCGCCCAGATTTCGCGCATGATCGCCAGCGGTTCCCAGATGTTGAACACGGTCACGCGCGGGACCGGAATATCGGTCAGATGCGCAGCCGGGCAGGTGTAGATATTGACCGGATCGAGAATGTCGTAACCGCGCGCGGCAAGTTGCGCGTCCAGCGCCTCATCCCCTGCCCACAGGCAAAAGATCCGTTTCTGGCCCATGGCCTGCATCGCGGCCTCGGCGGCGTCGATATCTGCATCCGTCACATCGCCGACACGGCTGGCGGCGGACACGCGTGAGCCGCCACCCTGCCCCTTGCGTAACCTGAACGGCCCCAGCGTTTCAAACCCGACGGCGGGCCATGTGGCGTCGACAATCGCGGACCAGTTGGCGCTCAAAGCTCAAGCTCTTTCGCGAGGCGGGTGATGGCGGCGTCGATGCGGCTGCCTTCAGCGCCGCGGATCACCACATTTGCGCCAAAGACACCGTTGATCTGAAACGGATAGCAGCCGATGGACAGATCGTCGAAATCCTCGGCCAGCAGCCCCAGTGTTGCGGCGATATCGCCCTCGCCCCGATCCACCCGCAGGGTTTGTGACAAAAGCGGGCTGCCGCCGGTGAGCGATGGCAAAACACTTGCAACCATCGCCTGAAAAACCAGCGGCACACCGGCCATGACATGCACGTTCCCAAGCGTGAAGCCCGGCGCAGTCGAAACCGGATTGTCGATCAGTTCCGCCCCGTCCGGGATGCGCGCCATGCGCAGGCGGGCGTCATTCAGTTCCAGCCCCGATTTGTCGTAATGCGCCTCAAGCAGGGCGCGGGCATCGGCGCGGACATCGATATGCGCCCCGAAGGCGCGGGCGATGCAATCGGCGGTGATGTCGTCATGGGTCGGGCCGATGCCGCCGCTGGTGAACACGGTGTCATGGGCCTCGGACAGGGCCTTGACGGCGGTCTCGATTGCCGGAGCATCATCACTGACGATACGGACCTCTTTCAGGTCGATGCCCTGCTTTGCCAGCTCTCCGGCCAGGTAATGCATGTTGGCATCGCGGGTGCGGCCCGAGAGGATCTCATCCCCGATCACCAGCATTGCGGCGGTTGGATTGGCCATGGCACGCCCTCCCTCTTGATCGGCCCTTAGGGCAGGTATAGGCCCTAGGCCATGCGATTTGAAACCCCCCTTGTCCCCGCCCGCCTGATCCGCCGCTACAAACGCTTTCTGGCCGATTGCCTGCTAGAGGACGGGCGCGAGGTCACCGCCCACTGCGCCAATCCCGGCTCGATGATGGGTCTGGCGGAACCGGGCGAGAAAATCTGGCTGGAGCCCAACGACGATCCGAAGAAAAAGCTGAAATACGGCTGGCGGCTGGTGGATCACGAGAACGGGCATTTCACTGGCGTCGATACCTCGGTCCCGAACCGGGCGCTGCGGATCGCGCTGGAGGCGCGCGAGATCCCCGAGCTGGCGGCCTATGAAACCGTGACGCCAGAGGTCAGATATGGCGAGAACAGCCGCATCGATTTCCTGCTCACCCAGCCCGGCCTGCCCGATGCCTATGTCGAGGTCAAAAGCGTCACCCTGTCGCGTCAGCCCGGTCTGGCCGAGTTTCCCGACAGCGTCACCGCGCGCGGCACCAAACATCTGGGCGAACTGGCGGCGATGGCGGCGCAGGGACATCGGGCGGTGATGCTGTATCTGGTGCAACGCACCGATTGCGACCGGTTTGCGCTGGCGACCGATATCGACCCGACCTATGCGGCAACATATGAAGCCGCCGAACGGATCGAGCGCCTGATCATCGGAACCCGTATTACGCCCGAAGGGGTCTGGGTCGATCCCACGCTAAGCTGGCAGAGCGACTAAAAGATGGCAACGCCACCCAAGCGGCCGCTACAATCGCGCTTCAAAAATCAGGTGAATAGACCAACAAAGTCTACCGAAATTGGAACAGTTGGGTTCCACCCTGACGTAGTTTACCTTGCAGTTTCTTGAAACTCTTCGAGTTGCTCTATTGCAGATAGAAGAGTCTTGTGAAGCGAATTGATCGCTTCCTTTGAAAGGCTGCTGTTCAGAAGAACCGTATCTGCTTCGTGCACGTCAGCCATGACCGTTTCTATCTTGTCTTTGCCGGATCGGGTCAACTTGACCAATTTGCTGCGTTTATCCGCGTCGCTGGCAAAAACCCCATGCGGTGCTTCTCGAAACGCCGATTTTCTTGGCCGCTCCCAATAGTAGCGGTCCAATATCCTGCCCTGACTACTCAAGCTCCAGTATCGGACGCAACGCATTGGCCCGTTCAACTGCGATCGCACTTTCTTCTGGGTGCTCTACTTCATTAGACAAGATCATCCCCAGGCGACTTATCCACAGGACACACCGTCCGGGAATTAAGGGCACAGTCCGGTAATTAATGATACAGTCCAGAAATTAAAGGCATACTAAAACACTGATTTTGCTAAACTTTCTAAAGTCAACGTCCAGTAATTACCGGCCCAGTGACAGCTAAAATCAATGTGTGTCGCGGCTGCTTGGTTGGAGTTGCGGGAAGCTAGTTTGAAAAAGAGCTATGTGAGACAAATTCGGCTAGAACCGCTCTGCTTCCATTTTTCCAGATTGTCTGACGACGGACAGACTTAACAAACATTCATACTTCAGAAAAGAATGCGACAAAGCCGCTTCATTATCGACGATCAATGATTTGGAGCCGTCGGACGGCTTCGGAAGGATAAACGCAGTCGGCCAGAGTACTTCGGTTGAGGTCAGCTAGGAAGGCGGCCTCTGCCTGGGCCAGTCGCGCCTTCAAGCGGCAGTGCGGGGTCAGTGTGCAAGCTGTGCCATCGGGTGAGAAGCACTCCACCAGCACCTGGCCGGATTCAAGGAAGGCCACCACGTCGCCAAGCCGGATTTCCTCTGGCGGGCGCGCCAGCGTAGCCCCGCCACCGCCGCCGCGCCGGGTCTCAAGATAGCCAGCTCCGGATAGCGCGGAGATCACCTTGGCAAGGTGGTTGCGCGAAATCTGAAACTCTTCTGCAAGATCGGCAGTTGTCAGGGCGCGGGCCGGGTCCCCTGCCATGCGCATCAATACGCGCAGCCCGAAGTCAGTGAAAGAAGTGAGGCGCAAGGTCGCAATCCTGTTTTGGTATTTGCAATGCGTATTAACTGAGCATATTCGGCAAATCAAATACCAATTCGATCATGCCCAGATAAATCGTACCCAAAAGGACCGGCCATGAAAGATGATGCCGCCATCCCCGCTCAAGAAGAACCCGTCACTCCGGTCGACCGGATCGCGGTCAGGTTTCAACATACGACACGCCCAATTCTCGCGTTGCCGGCGGAGCGCGTGGAGCAGCAGCAGGGCCGATGATGAGGCTTGCGGGAGTTTCGGCAAAAGGTCGAGGTGCAACAGACTGGTTGCTCACCACCTTGGTTGCGCGCTTGCAGGGAAGGGATATCCGGATCGCAGGTGCCCTGCGCGCGCGAGAAACGCAGGGCAAGACAGGCCATTGCAACAGCGATTTGTGGCTATTGCCTGACGGGCCTGTCGCCCGGATAACGCAAAATCTTGGCGCTGGCTCCACCGCCTGTCGGATGGATGCGGGAGCTCTGGAAGATGCGGTCGGTATGGCGACCGCGCGCCTGGTCTCGGACGGGGCTGACTTGGTCGTGTTGAACAAATTCGGCCTCAGCGAGGCGGAAGGGCGCGGATTTCGCGCTCTGATGGTTGAGGCCCTGTCGCGCGACATACCGGTCCTGATCGGTGTGCCCGATGCCCACCGGGCGGCTTTCGAACACTTTGCGGATGGCATGGCGACGACATTACCACCCGAAGAGAACGCGGTTCTGGCCTGGTGTCATGCGGCGATCGCGTCACTTAACAGAGGAGGCGTGAATGCAAGATCCGACAACCCTGACACCGACTGACGCGCTGATCGATCACATCCGGACCCGATACCACGACACACATCGACGCGAGTTGCCGGGCCTTGTTGCTCTGGCCCGCAAAGTCGAGACAGCTCATGCGACCGACCCGAACGCCCCGCATGGATTGACCGATGCGCTTGAAACGATGACCGCAGAGCTCGAGGTACACATGCGTGAAGAAGAGAAAGCTGTCTTCATTGCGCTGCAGACTGGACCCTCATCAAGCGCCGCAATGGCTGTCCAGGGTCTACGCGCGGCACATGACAATCAAGAGGCCGGGCTGAACCACATCGCAGCGATTACCCATGGGTTTCGACTGCCGAGCTACGCCTGCCGGAGTTGGCGGCGTCTTTATCAAGGGCTCGGCAAGCTGGTCGATGACCTTGATGAGCACATGTATCTCGAAAATGAGGTGCTGTTTCCGCGTATCGAGGCGCCGGTGTGAGCGATGGCATGCATCTGCCTCGCCGCCCTGCGTGGCGGCGGAGGTCGACCACACTCCGTTTGCAGAAAGTAGGACCCGAGATATGACTGCCAACCCCCGGCCCGTTCAACGCCCGCGCCTGCCCGGGCAGAATGCGGTGGCGCGGCTGTCGGCCGTATTAGTTCAGCCGATACTATCGCGCGTCGTCCGACGCGTCGCGGAACGCCACCCGTCGCTCTTTGCTCGACTTGGACCGCATCAGACAACAGATTATATCATCGACCCAGTTGAACTGCCCTTCGCACTGCACCTACGCCCTGATCCGCAAGCCCTGATCCTCCGCGCTGTGCCGCGCGATGTTGCACCCGTTGCCGGCGCGGCAATCCGTGGCCGTTTCATGCTGCTGCTAGAATTGATCGATTCAGAAGAGGATGGTGATGCGGCCTTCTTTTCGCGTGATCTTGAAGTGACCGGCGATACCGAAGCGGTTGTGCGACTGAGAAACGCGCTTGACGATGTCGATGGCTCCATCGCCGAAGAAACCGCCGACATGTTCGGCGCACCGGGACGCGCGATCCTGGCGCGACTGCGCCGTTCATACCCCGCAACCTGAAAGGAAATAGCCGGACCATGAGTCTTGCCGAACTGATCTGTCCCGCCGGCACGCCAGCTGCCCTGCGTACCGCCGTCGATGCTGGTGCCGATGCCGTCTATTGCGGTTTCCAGAATGCCACCAATGCCCGCAACTTTCCGGGCCTGAATTTCACACCGGAAGAGCTGGCCGAATCCGTTGTCTATGCCCACGCAAAAGGGGCGAAGGTTCTTCTGGCCCTCAACACCTATCCGCCTGCGGGCAAGGTGGACCTCTGGCGACAGGCCGCCGATACTGGTGCGCGGTTTGGCGTTGATGCGTTCATCGTTGCCGATATGGGGGTGGCCGATTACATCGCCCGCACCCATCCCGGCATCCGGTTACATCTGTCAGTGCAGGCCGCAGCCTCCAGCCCCGAGGCCATCCGCTATTATTGCGAGAGTTTCGGTGTGAAGCGCGTTGTCCTGCCACGCATCCTGACGATCCCCGAGATTCGCCAGATCCGCAAGGAAATCCCTTGCGAGATCGAAACCTTCATCTTTGGCAACCACGGGCTGATGGTCGAAGGGCGGTGCAGCCTGACCAACTACTTGACCGGGCAATCCACCAACATGGACGGCGTCTGTTCCCCGGCCTCGGACGTGGAATATGCCCGCCACGAGGATGGGTCGATGTCCTCGAAGCTTGCGGGCTTCACGATCGACTGTTTCGGACCGAACGAAAAGGCCGGCTATCCCACGATCTGCAAAGGCCGATATACCGCGCCGCACCGGCCCGAAGGTTATTACGCCTTTGAGGAACCTGTCAGCCTCAACCTCTCGCGGCTATTGCCCGATCTGATTGGGGCGGGTGTTCATGCCTTCAAGATCGAAGGGCGGCAGCGTTCAAAAAGTTATGTGCGCAATGTTGTAAAGGCATTTCGCGCAGCGGTGGACGACATCCGGGCGGGCGGTGAAGCGAATATCGCCGATCTCGTCGCATTGACCGAAGGGCAGAAGCAGACGCAGGGCGCCTTCGAGACAAAGAAATGGCGGTGACGAACATGACAAAGCTGACACTGGGCCCAATCGCCTACCACTGGTCTGCCGAACAGCGGCACGATTTCTATGCCCGTATCGCGGACGAGGCTCCTGTAGACGAAGTCTATCTGGGCGAGGTGATCTGCTCAAAACGCGCACCTTTTCAGGAGGCGGGCTTACCGACAATCATTGAACGATTGGAGGGTGCAGGGAAGCAGGTGATCCTATCGACACTCGCCGAGGTGATGCTGAAGCGCGAGCGTAAGACGACCGAGGATCTGGCCGCGATGGACGGACCCGAGATCGAGATCAACAATGCCGCGGGGCTTTATGCGCGCGGCAAGCGCCCGCATCGGATCGGCCCCTTCATGAACGCCTATAACGAGGCCACGATCAAATGGATGGCGGATCAGGGCGCGACCCATGTCGTTCTGCCCACGGAACTGCCCGCCCCGGCCATCGCCGTTGCCACGCAGACAGCCCGCGATCTGGGACTGGGTGTCGAGGTACAGGTATTTGGTCGCGTCTCGCTCGCCGTTTCGGCACGCTGTTACCACGCGCGCGCGCATGGCCGCACAAAGGACAATTGTCAGTTCGTTTGTGAGGACGATGCCGATGGGATGCCGCTGACCACGAGCAAAGATCAGCCGATTTTGCGGGTGAATGGCATCCAGACCCAGTCCGAAAGCTATGTCGACCTCATGCCGGAATTGGCACGGCTGGCTGATGATGGTGTCACCCATTTGAGGCTGATGCCGCAGAAGGTGGATATGGTGGCCGTCACGCAGGTCTACCGGCGCGTGCTGGAGCGCAGACTCGATCTGCCAGAGGCGGAAGCGGTGTTGCGCGAAATCTGCGGCGGGGTTCCGTTCAGCAACGGCTTCTTCCACGGCGAGGCCGGATATCGCCGTATCGCCAATGCCAATCCAGCGTAATTGCGCGGCGAGGGCTATCCAATGGTGGCACCGTATCGACCCATGTTTCTGGCTGGCGCGACCTGGGCAATTGTCGGAGTTAGCCTGGTCGGCTGGGACACAGGGATTGACCTGACCCATTCGCCGCTTGGCAATCGGTGGGCCTGGCACGGCCATGAGATGGTGTTTGGCTTCGCCGCGGCCATGTTTGCGGGCTACGCGCTGACCGCGATGCCAAGCTGGTCCAAGAGTTCTCGTATGTCTCGCCGGCTTGTAGTGCTCCTAGTGGCCCTTTGGGTTGTTGCAAGGTTGACCGCAGCAGGTGCATTTGGGACCGGTCCTGTTCTGGTTGCAGCAGGAACCGCCGCCTTTTTGAGCTTTGTAACGCTGACACTCTCGCGTGCGGCGTTGCAATCCCCATCCTCGAAAAGCGTGGGATTTTCGCTGTTCGCGTTGACGATGACCGGTGTGCAGATTGCAGCGCTACGGGGCGGGACCATGCCGTTCATACCGGTTTTGGGCTTTGCGGTCCTTCTATCAATCGTGGGCGGCCGTATGGTTGCGGGTTTCACCTGGAACAGGTTGAGTTGCACCCCGCCCGGCGAGCGACGCTTCAGGTTGGCACGGCTTTTCGGTTATCCCTCTGTCATGGCCATCCTCGTAGCGCTCTTGCTGGAAACGCTCGGGACGGCATCCGAATGGGTCATCGCAAGCCTGGCGGTTGCCGCTGCAGTCGAAACGGTTCGACTGGCGCTCTGGTTGTCCAAAGTTACATTCGAAGACGGTTTGTTGCGTATGCTGATTCTGGCTTACTGTTGGTTGCCCTTGGGGCTCTTGCTAGTAGCGCTCAGCAAAGCGAATGTGTTGATGCTGCCCGACAGCGACGCCCTGCACTCGCTTGCCGCTGGGGCAATGGTATGTTCGATCTATGCCGTGGCCTCACGCGCTGTGGCCCGCCGTGCTGATCGACTACGATCGCCTATGATCGATCAATGTGGTTTCGCGTTGTTGTGGATGGCGGCTATTATACGGGTATTCGCCCCGACCGATACGATAGGTCACGCTGCCATACCCCTGATCTGGTGCATCGCCTGGGCTTCTTTCATAGTGCGGCATGGCGCGGCCCTATTCCACCCGGCCCCCCAACCTGTATTCAGTGGTCCGAAACGGCTTACCGGGGTTCTGAAGGTGTAGACGCCCCCGCTGAAGGCGCGTCTGGCGTTTTCGAGCGTGGCGGCAAGAAATCCCCTGAGATCGACGATGAGCCGTTGAAAGAGCTGCACGCTGTCTAGCCCCCATGTTCTGGGTCATTTCGGACTAGAGTTGAGCACCTGCCCACGCCGATCGACTTCGCGGTCGGATAAAACGGCTCAGCCTGAGTGAGAAAGAGTGGCAACAAGGAAGTTGCTGCCTAACGTTGCTCACACCAAAACGCCAGTTATTCGCACCAAAATGGGATTTTCCGCTCTTCAACCAGTTTAGATGAAACCAACTAAGCAGTAGGTATCGTGGCGTGCGGGGCTCGAGAAATTTGCACCTAGGGGCGGCGCCCCAAGTGCGGAACTGCTTACAACAGGAAAAGTTGTGTCAGGCAAATTCACCGTTTGGCTGCTCGAATCCCTGCAACCGTAAGGCTTGCTGGAATACATTTCGGGGATGGAAGAAGTCCACATGTCATACACGCAAGAGCGTCATACTACCCGCATCAGGCATATGTTTGAATTACGACGCCCTGCCCAAACCCTATCCGACCCTTACTTGGCCACTCGAGATAGTGGTACTATTACCTCCGAAAAGAGCCTGCTTGCTGCTGGCCTTGATCAGGCGTTGTACCGCCTTTCAGTTATTCATTAGCGGCGACAAACAGGGATGTCCGAATTGTTGATTTTATGGGGGAGTATGGTTCGTTGCTGACAAAGGCTGAACTTACAGTCTGGCTGCGAAGCTTGATGAAGGACAAAGTTTTCATTTCCGCCTAGCCGCCGATCGCTGCAAGTGTACGATTTATGTTTCAAAAAATGTCAGGACCGCGGAAACTGCGAATTTCAAGTTGTCTGCATCTCATTGGACACCGTGGCGTCTGGACACGTAATATTGTCAGGGTTGAGATCGACTAGAACGCAGCGGGAAAAGGTGCTTACGATGACTTTGAGAGAAACTTCTGTAAACGTTCATTACAAAGTCGGCAAATGGCTGCCTTCTGATCAAGATGTGCTGGACGCTTGGTCTGCGAAAATTGCAACCAAGGCCGAGCAAGACACCAGCCCGCTTTTGCCATCTGTACAACGGCTCAAGACCCTGATTGAGACGGATGCGAAGGCTTATATGTTCTTTTCGCAGATGTTTCAGGAGGTCCCTGAGAGCAAGCAATCCACACCTACGGGCAAGCCGCAGGTACGCGATTATGAACACATGCTTCGGCTGTTTAACACGATCATGACGCACGCGCCCGAATTTAATGAAAGCGGTCTGGTCGGATTTCCGTTCAATGCGATCCTCGACTGGTCAATGGCCAATGTCGGCGGTTGGGCCGGGTTTCTGGATGACAAGATTGATTCGTGCTTGCGCGACATGCTGAATGAATGGGCCGTCTATTTGCAATCTCCGGAAAGCAGATCGGTTTTGACTGATGATCCCAAAACCGGGTGGTTCGGGGCAGCCGCGCAAAAAGCGATGCCCACCTTCAAAGACGATTTCATTTGCGACCCGTCGCTCCCTCACTTTGGATTCAAATCCTGGGACGATTTCTTCACGCGCCAGTTTCGTGACGGGATCCGACCCATTGCTGCGCCCAACGATGATGCGGTTGTCGTTAACGCCTGCGAGTCCGCGCCTTACCGGGTCGCCCGAGACGTAAAGCTGCGCGATCAGTTCTGGATCAAAGCGCAACCTTACGCGTTGCAATTCATGCTGGATAACGATCCGCTGGCTGATCACTTCGACTCGGCCACAGTGTACCAGGCATTCCTGAGCGCGCTCAGCTATCATCGCTGGCATGCCCCGGTTTCGGGCCGGGTCGTCAAAACCCGTCGGATCGAAGGAACCTATTACTCGGAAATCATGCCGGAAGGACTGGACCCAGCTGGTCCGAATGCCTCGCAGGGTTATATTGCCGAGGTTGCCACGCGCGCGTTGATATTCATTGAGGCGGACAATCCGGATATCGGCCTCATGTGTTTTGTCGGCATCGGCATGGCCGAAGTTTCAACTTGTGACATCACCGTTTACGAAGGCCAGCACGTCACCAAAGGTGACGAAATCGGCATGTTCCATTTTGGTGGTTCAACGCATTGCCTGGTCTTTCAGTCAGACGTTGATATCGAGTTTGATCTGCACGGGCAGGAACCGGGACTCGACAGTACCAACATCCTGGTTAACCAACGGATTGCGACGGTTGGAACACGCAAATAATCCTGATCATTCAACCCGAAAACACCTCAGGCAGCTGCCCGTCGACCAACATCCACAAGGCAACGCCTGCCAGAAGCAGCAGACCCGCGGCAACCAATGCCTCGGCCCGGTTAAACGCGGTGGCTGAATCCGCGGCAGTCCGGCGCGCACAGTAGAACACGGGCAATCCGGCCGCATAGATAATGGCGCCCGCCAGCATGAACTGGATGCCCGCCGCGTAGACCAGCCACAGACCGAAGCCGGTCGCAAGCAGGCTGGTGATCAGGGCCGTATTCCTGCCGAGCTTTGCGGTACGCGGGTAGTCACCCTGCCAGATCACTTTCCAAAGAAAAACGGCAGAGCCTATGTATGCCGGCAAGATAACCACGCCTGTGATCGATAGCATCAAGTTCCATGCGTTATCGGCAAAAAAGACAACGATGATGGCCGCTTGCATGATAACGGTTGAAACTATAAGCGAATTTGACGCGATACCGGCCTGATTGGTTTTGGCAAAGAACTTCGGAAAAGTCCCGTCCTTTGCACAGACCCACGGCAACAGCGCCACAAGCAGCGTCCAGACCAGCCAGGAGCTGAGCAAGGCGATGATTACGCCAACATTGATAAACACCTCACCCCAATAGCCGACAAGCGACATCATGATGCCCGCAGTGGAGGGTGGGGCCAGCGCTGCAAGCTCACCCTGGGACATCACGCCAAATGGTGCGACAGAAATGAGAACAAAGATGACCGTCACGATGAAGTAGCCAAGGATCGTTGCCCGGCTGACGGTTTTGGCGTCGGACTGATCGGACATCACAACGGCGCATTCGATGCCGATATACATCCAGAGCGTGACCAGCATCGTGCTTTTGATCTGGTCGAGAAAACTGCCCAAGGGTTTGTCGGCATATTGAGTGTCCAGAGTATTCCCCCAGAGATCCGCCGTGATAAGTCCCTTACCAAACGAAAAGAAAACCACCACTGCCAAGAACACAAGAACCGGCAGGAATTTGGCCACGGTCCCGATACTGTTCAGGAGCGATGCACCTTTCACGCCACGCATGACGAGAAAACACAGACCCCAGATGATAAGGGATGAACCCAGCGTGGCTTGCCAGGTACTCCCGTCCTGAAAGTAAGGCGGGAAAAAGTAATTCAGAGCGTCCATCAGCAGAACAGCATAGCTGACATTTCCGAATGCGACGGACAGCCAATAACCCCAGGCAATCAGGAAACCGGCGAGCCTGCCAAAGCCAGCGCGCGCGTACATGTAGATACCCGAGGTCATCTCCGGGTGGATATCGGCCAGAACCTGAAAGCTTCGCGCGACAAAGAAGATACCTAGTCCGCTGATGAGCCAAGCAATGAGAACCGCACCCAGCGCGGCCTGTTCGGCCATGTTCTGCGGAATGTTGAAAACTCCGCCACCAAACATCGCGCTGACAACCAGCAAAGTCATGGCAAACAGACCAAGCTTCTTGGGAGCAGATGTCGGTTGACCATCTCCTTCCGATGCTTCCGAACCTCGGTTAGATTGCACTGCCATTAGTTCGATTTTCCGATCGGTCTCTAAACATTGCTTCCCCGCCTAAGTTACATAACTGTCGGAGTTTGTGTTCCATTTTTTGCTGCAATGCTTGAATGATTCTTTGGTTGATTTTTGACCCCAGAACCAAACGAACCGGCTCTACGTATTTTCTAGGAGACCTAAAGTAGCATCCAGGTTCGAAAGCTAGAATTATCGGGAATCTAGTTCAGGGCTGATTGCAAATGACTGACGGCTTATTTTGTTGAATAACTCTTGCTTGCTTGACGCATGAATTGCTGATTCAACTCCACCATTGGGTGGGAGGATTGAGCGATGTTGGGGCCGAGGCAGGAAGCGCAATCGTCGCTGTTCTATAAGTTCTCATTGGAGAACCACGTTCCCCAAGATCACCTGCTTCGATCTGTTGATCGCTTTGTCGATTTGAGCAGCATTCGAGTGCATCTCGCGGATTTCTACAGCCACACCGGTCGTCCATCGGTCGATCCTGAACTGCAGATCCGGATGCTGCTGGTCGGCTATTGCTTCGGCATCCGCTCTGAACGATGGCTATGCGAAGATTCTAGTTTCGGGAAAGGCTTTGTGCGTGGGTACCGAGATAAACTGACCGAACTGTATCAAGAGAATGTGGTGGCGCTTCCATGAAACTTGGCCAGTCATCTCTTTCAGGCCGATCCCAGTCAACATCTAACTCCTGAAAAAATGGCCGAATAGTATCTCCAAAAACACCAAAAGGCCCAAAGGCTAAGTTGTTACTGAAGTTCAAGCTTAGACGTGCCGCATTGCAGCTGTCTGTCGAACGGTCAACATCTGCTAATCGCCGGCAAGGTCATGATGGACCGCAATTGTCACGAGTATCTTCGGGATACGCCTCTGACGAGCTATCTCGAAACCAAACAGCTTATCGAGCAGTGGTAAAAAAGGCCGTCTGAGCTATGCTGTGACGCCGCGGTTTGCACCAACATCTTCCGAGGCGCAGCTTGGAATGGCGGCGAAACTGCTGCGGGAACACTCTGATGTTCACATGCATACCCACCTTGCTGAGAATAAGGAGGAAATCGCATGGGTGGCAGAATTGTTTCCCGACTGCCGCAGCTATCTGGATGTGTACTCAAAATTCGACTTGCTGCGCGAGCGTTCGGTGTTGGCGCATTCCATTTGGCTCGATGAAGAAGACGAACGCGTCATGGCAAGCACAGGCGCGGCCATCGCGCATTGTCCCACATGCAATTTGTTCATTGGCAGTGGGTTATTGGACATCAATGCTGCAATTTCCAAGGGAATACGCGTCGGGCTGGGGACTGACGTCGGCGGAGGAACCAGTTTCAGCATGATCAAAGTCATGCACGACGCCTATAAAATCGGCCAGTTGAACCGGTACAACCTGTCGCCGCTCCGCGCCTTTTATCTGGCAACTCTGGGAAGCTCCCAGTCGCTCTACATAGACGACGCCGTGGGCAACTTTGAGGTCGGGAAAGAAGCCGATTTTCTGGTTCTTGATTCTGCGGCCACTCCGTTGATTGAGCGCCGGACTTCAATTTCTTCGTCTTTGGAGGAACAGTTGTTTGCGCTGATGATCCTGGGAGACGACCGGGTCATTCAGGCGACCTATGTGATGGGACAGGAAGCGTATAACCGCGCGTTGCTGTAATTGGGGCATAGCGCAGCATCGGTCAACGTGGGCTCTGTGCCGCCGTACTCCACGGTTTACATGATTGGCCGGTGACAGCCCAAAGAAGACACACAACAGCGATGTTTGAGTATTCTGGGAAGTTCAACACAGCTCCTATTTAGGACACCTTTTTGAAAAATAGGGCGGCTTTCTTAATGACTCTGCGGATCTTCCCAAGGCCACACCATACCGGCATCGCCCGAACCGCATGGAACACAACCCACAAAGAAACTCTGTGACTTCTATCGTATGCCCTCTAAACTCCGGTCTTGTGTGTTTCATTAGTTTGCGTGGGGGCACGACCGCAGGTGGGTGGAAAGAAGGCATCAAGAGAGACTGCTGATTCAGCGTCGTCATCCTCGCAAAGCAGGGGGCTCAGCGCGGATGATCAGCAGGCTCGGTTTGAAGCCACCGCGCGGGTTATGCAGGCGATCTCCGAGACCAAGGATGACATCCAGCCAGTATGCGACCTGATTGTAACGCTGGCAAAAGATCTCTGTGATGCCTTTTTTGCCGGTCTGGTACTCGGGCAAGAAGGGGATGCTCGTCAGCAACTGGTAGCCAGCGTTAATCTACACCCGGATATTCAACAACTCTGGCTCGACGGCAAATACACGATGGAGCCAGGCAACTCCATTGTGACTGACACTATTCTAAGTGGCGAGACAAAACGTGTTGTCGATATGGGCGACACTGATTTCCACAGATCGGGCGATGAGCGCTTTAAGCTCATTGTCGACACTCATGGGTGCAGGAGCAATCTGTTTGTTCCATTGAAAATGGGTGGCAGCGCAATCGGATGCCTGATGTTGGCGCGGGATGAGGTACGACCTTATTCCGACGATCAGGTGCAGCTGGTTGAAACTTTCGCCGCGCAGGCGGTCATTGCAATTGAAAATGTTCGACAGTTTAGCGAGTTGCAGCTGCGTCTGGCTCGTGAAGGTGCCACGCGTGATGTTCTGGAGACGATCAGTCGGTCTCGGGATGATGAAGCGCCGGTCTTTCAGACGATCCTGGAAAACACCGCACGGCTTTGCGAAACAGATGTAGCCACGTTGAGCCTGCTAAATGAGGCAGGAACTCATTTGGAATACGCGGCACATTTTGGCGATCAATTGGCGACTTACAAGGTCGGCGTGGATCGCTGGTCTCTGGACTCAAATTTACAGATCGCCGAGTCCGTGCGGGAAGCGCGCGTCATTCACAATGTCGATTTGCGCCAGACGGACCACTACATCAACGCGGATCCTTGGCGCCGGCAACTGGTTGATGAGGAAGGTGTCCGTTCGTTTCTGACGGTTCCTTTGATGTCGACAAATGGTGATCCCGTAGGCGTTATCGGGATTTACCGGCGCGAAGTGCGCTCCTTTTCCGATGACGAGATTTCTTTGGTCGAGAGCTTTGCGGCGCAAGCCGTCATTGCAATCGATAACACTCGTCAAATGACAGAGCTGCAAATGCAGTTGGAGCGGCAAACCGCGACGCAAGAAGTTCTGAGCGTCATCAGCAAGAGCCGTGACAATGACGCACGTGTCTTTGAAGCGGTGCTTCAGCAGGCCACGGAAGTTTGTGGGGCAGATCAGTCCGCGCTTTTGTTGGTCAACGCCGTTGGAACACATATTCGATTGGCAGCGGCCTGGGGCCATGACAGAACCGATGTTGAATTGGGCGAGGAATGGCCTCTTGATAGCCCAATCACGGCAGCTGCTGCGATCCGAACTGGCAAAGTTGTTCGCGTCGAGGATATGGCTGACACCGATTTCTACCGCTCGGGAGATGCCACTGCGCATCAAATTGTCGACGTCGAAGGTATCAGGTCGCGCGTTGTTGTACCGTTGATTCAAGGCGAGCAGGCGATTGGTGCTATTGCGGTTAGCCGCCGCGAAGTCCGCCCGTTTTCTGATCCCGACGTGCAATTCATCGAAGAGTTCGCCAAACACGCAGTCATAGCAATAGAAAACACGCGCCAATTTCGAGAGGTTCAGGAACGACTTGAGCGCGAAAAAGCATCGCGGGAAATCCTCGAAGTCATCAGCCGTAGCCGCGACGACGAAAGGCCGGTTTTTCAAAGCATTCTCGAAAACTCCAGCCTTCTGTGCAAAGCGCCACTCGCGTTCTTGTGTATCGCTGATCACGAACGAGGGCTCGCAACGATCCCGGCAAATATTGGCGCAAGAACGGATTTTGACGAAGCGCTGAAAGATTTTGAGGAACCGTTAACGCGCACTGAATTGATCGCGATCAGACCAATGATCGATGGCCAAGTTATTCGCCAGGATGATATCGCGGATGACCCGCTTTACTTCAAGGACCGAGACCCGAAACGGGTTCAGATGGTTGAGATTGAAGGAGCCCGCTCGGTTCTGGCGGTTCCGTTGATGAAGGATGGCACCGGTCTAGGGGTGATCGTGCTCTATCGTCGTGAAGTTGCGCCATTCTCAGACGACGACGTGGCACTGGTCCAAACCTTCGCGGCTCAAGCCGTTATCGCAATGGAAAACGTCCGACAGTTTCGCGAAGTTCAGGATCGCACAGCGGAGGTTACGCAGGCTTTGGAATATCAGACCTCTACATCCGAAGTGCTGCGGGTTATTTCGGCGTCACCAAATGAGTTGGCGCCTGTTCTCGATGCTATCCTCAAAGAAGCGTCGCGCATCTGCGAATTGCAGGATGCCTATGTTGCAATGTTGAACCCCGACGATCAGCTTTTTCATGTTCTTGCAATACTTACGCAGGACACGACCTTTGCGGAATATGTCAAAGCGCATCCTATTTCGCCTGATGAAAGCGGTGTAAGCGGGCGTGCCATATTGTCGAAACGCACCATCTACATCGAAGATGTCGAAACCGAGACGTCTTATACTTGGATGGAAGACAGCGGCGTCGGGGAATATCGGTCCGTGCTCGGGGTCCCGTTGGTCAAAAATGGCGAGGTTGTGGGTGTAATTTCGGTCGGGTCAACCGAGGTTTCTGGATTTTCCGCCAAGCAGATTCAGTTATTAGAAACCTTCGCCGACCAAGCGATAATCGCAATTACAAATGCCAACCTGTTCCGGGAAGTGGAGGAACGCACTGCCGAGGTTGTGCAGTCACTAGAATACCAGACTGCCACGTCAGAGGTTTTAGATGTCATCTCACGTTCGCCCAACGATCTTCCACGGGTGCTGGATGCAATTCTGGAAGTTTCCTCACGCATTTGCGATCCAGAATATGCATTCTTCGCAATGCGGGATGCTGACGATGGGTTGTACCGTGTGGCCATGTCCCACAACGTGAGTGATGCGTTTCTTGACTATTTGTCAGACAACCCCATTGCCCCAGAGGAAGGCTCATGCATCGGCCGCACGGCCCTTCATGGCAAGACTGTTTACATAAAAGATACAAGTAAAGATCCAACTTACACATGGAAGGTGGCGGCGGAGATCGGTGATTACCTTACCACCCTCGGCGTCCCCTTAGTCAGCGAAGGCGTGACCGTTGGTGTTATCGTCATGGCGCACCGGAAGCCCGGGGCGTTTAGCGAAAAACAGGTCAACCTGTTAGAGACATTCGCATCCCAGGCTGTGATCGCTATCAACAACACCCGTTTGTTTAAAGAAGTGCAGGCACGCACCGCAGAAGTTGAAGAAGCGCTCGACTATCAAACAGCCACGTCTGAAGTGCTGGGAGTGATCTCGCGCTCGCCAAATGAACTCGATCCAGTTCTCAAAGCTATTTTGCAGGTGGCGGTTCGCATCTGCAAACCCGAAGCGTCTTACGTCGCACTTTTGAATGAAGACACTGGAATTTATGACATTGCTGCGACCCACAATTCCGCCGCAGCTCATTACGACGTCATAACCCGTCAGGTACTTGTTCCGGACAAGGGTACGACCACGGGACGCGCCGCGCTGACAGGCAAAACGGTGTACATTGAAGATTTTGAGCGCGACCCGGATTATGCTTGGAAAGAAGAAGCACTGGGTGCCGGATTTCGTTCAGCTTTAGGGGTCCCACTGGTAAAGGATGGGGTCACGCTCGGCGTGATTTCACTTGCTCATTCGAAAATTGGGGCGTTCTCGGACAAGCAGATAGCTCTGGTTGAAACGTTCGCCTCGCAAGCGGTAATTGCGCTTGGAAATGCGCACCTTTTCGACGAGGTGACAGCCCGAACTGAGGAAGTTGAGGAATCCTTAGCGTACCAGAAAGCTACAAGCGAGGTGCTCGAAGTTATTTCCCGATCTCCTGATGCATTGGAGCCTGTGCTGGAGGCGTTGCTGGCCGTTTCGTCTCGCATTTGTCGCCTGCAGGATGCCTTCGTGGCGCTTAAGGCACCCGAAGATGGGAAGTACCATTATTTTGCCGGGCACAATTTGTCGGGCAAATTCACGGATTTTTTAAAGGCGCATCCTTTTGAGCCCGGGGAAACATCGGCCACGGCACGTGCGCTTCTGCATGGACGGGCCGACTATGTTGAAGATACGCAAGCTGATCCCAATTACGATCCGCTGCTCAAATCCAATCTCGAAGGCTATCGATCCGTCCTTTCCGTGCCACTGATCCGCGATGGTGACACAATCGGCGTTATCAGCATGGGGAGCCGAACCACCGCAGCTTTTGACGAAAAGCAAATCAAGCAGATGGAGACTTTTGCGTCACAGGCGATCATCGCCATTCAGAACTCGCAGCTTTTCAATGACACGCAGACCGCCCTCGCGCGCCAAACCGCAAGCGCGGACGTTCTAAGAGTAATCTCTGAATCCCCAACAGACACAAAGCCGGTTTTCGAGAAGATTGTCGCGCTGGCGACGACCCTCATAGATTGCGACCTGTCGATTGCTATTCAGGCGAACAAGACTGAACTTTGGCAAATCGCCGCTGCGACACCCGATGGCGTCGAAGAAATCACATGGACCGAGCGCCTGCCAATTGATCCCGAAGACAATTTGCCGTCCAAGGCAATCAAGAACGGCAAGACGCTACACATGCCAAATTGGCGCTACGATGAACTACCGCGGCGCGATCAAGAGATCATCCGCAGGAAAGGGTTCAAGTCTTCGCTGACAGTGCCTCTGATGCGCGGGGCGGAATGTTTCGGTGCCTTGGTGTTCATCCGAAAAACTGCCAAAGTTTTCAGCGAAGATGAAGTCGCCATTGCCGAGTCCTTCGCCGATCAGGCCATCATCGCGCTGGAAAATGTTCGCCTGTTTAATGAAACTCAGGCTTCCCTGGCACGTCAGACTGCGAGTGCTGATGTATTGCGGGTGATCAGCCAATCGCCCACGGATACAACGCCTGTTTTTGAGGTGATTGTAGATTCCGCGACACGGCTCGTTTCGTGCGACATGGCCGGTGCGGCGTTGTCGGATGAGAGTTTCTGGAGGCAAGTGGCTTTGGCCTCGCCCAAAGGGCTGATACGTGATTTCGGAAGAACCCGGCACCCGCTGGATCCGCACGACAATTTTCTGTCGTCTGTATTACTTTCTGGAAAAACCATGCATGTGCATGATTTGTCGTCGGGTGACCTGCCGCGGTTGGCAAAGAAACTTCACGAAGAAAGCGGGTTTGAAGCTTTCCTTGGCGTGCCATTGATGCGCGGAGGCAAATGTCTGGGCGGCCTCTATTTCATCAGGAAATCCAAAACACCATTTTCGGATGACGATATTGCAATGGCCGAGTCCTTTGCCGATCAATCTGTTATTGCCATCGAGAACGTGCGCCTTTTCCGCGAAGCTGAAGAAGCGCGCGAGGCTGCTGAAACTGCCAACGAAGCAAAAAGCGCATTCCTGGCCACGATGTCCCACGAAATTCGAACCCCCATGAATGCCGTAATCGGGATGAGCGGCCTGTTGATGGACACAGAGTTGGATGCAGAGCAAAGCGACTATGCAAACACCATCCGCGATAGTGGTGACGCGTTGTTGGGTATCATCAACGAGATCCTCGACTTCTCGAAAATTGAAGCCGGGCAGATGGATATCGAAAACCATCCGTTCGACCTGCGCGAATGCATAGAAAGCGCTCTCGACTTAGTCAGCGGCAGAGCCGCCGAGAAACAGCTGGATTTAGCCTATGAGTTCGATGACGCGCTACCGCTGGCGATTAGCGCGGATCTGACCAGATTGCGGCAAATTCTGCTGAACCTGCTTTCTAACGCAGTGAAGTTCACCGAAAGCGGCGAAGTGGTTCTGTCTGTTGAACAATCCGCCAAGGTACAGGGATCGCTCGAACTGACGTTTAAAGTCCGAGACACCGGAATCGGTCTATCCCAAAAAGGTATGAGCCGATTATTTCAGTCTTTCAGTCAGGCAGATAGTTCAACGACCAGAAAATATGGCGGCACTGGTCTGGGTCTTGCGATCTCGAAACGCCTAGCAGAACTCATGGGCGGGACCATGTGGGCTGAAAGTGATGGCGAGGGCAGCGGTTCCACCTTTGTTTTCAAGATCCAGGCCAAACCTGCAAAGCCAGTTAAATCGTCTTCCCGCAATCTTGTTGGCGTTCAGCCTGAACTCGAAGGCAAGCGAGTTCTGATGGTGGACGACAATGCCACCAATCGTAAGATCCTTTCTCTGCAAACCGAAAAATGGGGCACACAGACCACGACGTGTGAATCTCCTTCAGAGGCGCTGAGCATACTTGAAGAAGGCGTCGAGTTCGATTTGGCAATTCTGGACATGCATATGCCTGACATGGATGGAGAAGAGCTCGCAAAAAGGGTTCGCGCCAAGAAACCGGGCTTGCCACTCATCCTTTTCAGTTCACTTGGCCCGCGCGATATAGACCTTGAGGATGGGCTCTTCGCGGCCAACCTTGCCAAACCTCTGCGCCAATCCCACCTATTCGATACTCTGGTCACATTGTTCGCGACTGAAAAGGTGCGCGTAGAGCCGTCCAAACCTCAGGGCAAACCCCAAACAGATCCAGATATGGCCACACGACATCCGCTGCGGATTTTGCTGGCTGAGGATAATTTGGTGAACCAGAAACTTGCACTTCGTCTGCTGGAACAGATGGGCTATCGCGCTGATTTGGCCAGCAATGGTGTTGAAGCGGTCGAAAGCGTCAACCGGCAAACGTACGATGTCGTTTTCATGGATGTGCAAATGCCCGAGATGGATGGGCTTGAAGCATCTCGTCGTATCAACAAAGCGCATCCGGATGGCAGCCGTCCTCGCATAGTTGCGATGACCGCGAACGCAATGCAGGGTGATCGTGAGATGTGCCTGAAAGCGGGGATGGACGACTACATCACCAAACCGATCCGCGTACCGGTCCTAATTGAATCCCTGTTAAATTCCCCCAGAATAAGAAGGTGATCCATGACAGACAGCCCAATTGATCATGAAATCTTAGCAGAGCTTAAAGACACCACAGGCGAAGAATTTGCAGCCGAGCTTGTGAACACCTTTCTCGACGAAGCGCCTGGCATGATTGACGAATTGAAAGCGGCTGCGGGCACGGCTGATGCCGACCGATACCGTCGTGCTGCACATTCCATTAAGTCGAATGCCAATACCTTTGGGGCGATCGCTCTCGCTGAACGGGCCAGGAAAATCGAGCTCGGAGAACTGCCTGAAGCCGGGGACCTTACAGATGCAACAGCGCTGGAAACCGACCTTACCATTGCTGCAGCTGCTTTAAGGAGCCTGATTGATGTCTGACGCCCCCGGTCATTTGCTCATCGTTGATGACAACAAGGTGAACCGCTTGCTTTTGTCGCGCAGCGTAGAGCTTTTGGGTCACCAGGCATCGGTCGCGGAAAACGGCCGGGTGGCAATGGAGATGTTGTCTAGCCAGCCATTTGACTTGCTTCTGCTGGATATCGAAATGCCCGAAATGGACGGCTTTCAGGTTCTAGAGGCTGTCAAATCAGACACCGACCTGCGTGATCTGCCGGTAATCGTGACGTCATCTGTTGAGGGGCTCGACAATGTCGTACGCTGTATCGAATTGGGTGCCGAAGACTACCTGCCAAAACCGGTCAATAAGACACTTCTCGGTGCGCGCGTCTCCAGCGGCCTTGAAAAGAAAAGACTCAGGGACGAACAGAAGCGTCTGCTAGAGCGCTTTGCAACAACGGAGGTTGCACAAGACCTGCAAGAGTCCGGCTTTGCGATAGGTGGCAAGCGTGCCAATGCTTCGGTCCTCTTCTGTGACATTCGCGGTTTCACGACCTTGTCGGAAAATCTCGCCCCTGAAGATACAATTGACCTGCTCAACACGTTCTACACGTTGATGTTCGAGGCAGTTACCAGCAATGGCGGAATTGTCAGCCTGATGCTGGGTGACGGTTTGATGGCTCTTTTTGGAGTTCCGCAACCACTGCCCAATTCTGCGCAAAGTGCAGTGGCGGCTGGGCATGAAATGCACAACATGATCGGGATGTTAAATCTCGAACGGCGCACCGAAGGGAAAAGCGACCTTAAAATCGGCATCGGAATAGCGACGGGTGAAGTCGTCGCTGGCTATGCCGGTACAGACAATCGAGCGACGTATACTTGCATAGGATCGACCGTAAACCTTGCTGCTCGCCTTGAGGCAGAAACACAGAAAACCGGAAGCCGGATATTGATCGATCAAGAAACTTTCGACCTGCTGGAAGAGGTCAACGTGTTGGAGACATTTGATGGAACCATGATCAAAGGTTTCTCCGATCCGTTCGACATCCATGCGCTATGACCATTCATGTAACCTGGCAAGCGTATCTACATCGGGTGTAGTTGTGCTTGTGGCTTTGCTTTTCGCCCGATGGTTTTCATAAGTGGCTCAGTGATTGGAGACTAGATATTGTCATGCTTTGCAAAGTTCTCAATCTGCGGTTTCGCTTTCAAGGGCGGATTTAGATCGCATCGGGGTCATGGTTCTCTCTGGGGTCGAACGAGCCGCC
>NZ_JBQFMH010000012.1:0-102227 GCF_056531745.1 Ruegeria sp. L12 | reverse complement strand
ACCGTCTCTCCGATGCGTCTCAACCGTCTTTCCAGTCCGTCAGGCCGTCTCTCCGACCCGTCAGCACCGCCTCAGCAGCGCCGGTGAAGGGCGTTCTAAGTATAACATCGGGGAGCCGCAAGCGAAAAAATCAGAAATCGGCGAAAAAACTGCAACTTCCATATTTATTAATAAATTACATAAGGTTACCGGACCCCTCTGCGCGCGCAGACCTGCAATCGAAGCAATCGCAACGCAAGAAACTGAACCACGGGCGCGTTATTCACATAATTACCCACAGACCCGGGCAAAGTTCAGGCGGAATCGGCCGGTCCTGCACGAGTCATCAGGCTCGGCAACGGCAATCGCGCCACTAAAAGCCCGATGATCGCCGAAAGGTAGAGCAATGGCTCAAGCTGAAATCCCTTGACCAGCATCACATAGTGAACCCCGCCCAACAGAACCGCCGGGTAAACCAGTTTATGCAGCTTCCGCCAGCGCACCCCCAAATGACGTACCGACCAATTGTTCGAGGTCACTGCCAGTGGCAGCAGCAGAATAAACCCGGCCATGCCGACCGTAATATACGGGCGCTTCAGGATATCGGCCCAGATCTGGCTGAGCAGTTGCACGTCGAGCATCAACCAGACCAAGAGATGCAACGCAACATAGGCAAAGGCCAGCACACCAATTGACCGGCGAAACTTCATCAGGTTCAAGCCGAGATGCTGACGCAAAGGTGTAATAGCCAGACCTAAGATCAGAAGCTGCAAGGCCAACAGACCCAGCTCGTGTTCCAGCGCCTTTATCGGCTCGACCCCCAACCCCCCGGTCAGGGCAAGGTACAAAAGCCAGGGCGCTGGCAACGCCCCAAGCGCATAGACCGCCCAAATAGGAATCTTGCGCAAGGTCTGGTTCACACTCTGCATCGGCTCAGTAGTTCTCTTTCAGGTTCATACCTTCATACAGGCTCGCGACCTCGTCTTCATAGCCATTGAACATGAGCGTCGGGACGCGCTTGGCAAAAAGGCCACCGCCGATCTGACGTTCGCTGGCCTGCGACCAGCGCGGATGGTCCACATTGGGATTCACATTGCTATAGAAGCCGTATTCACGCGGTGCGGACATGTTCCAGCTGGTGGGTGGCTCGTCCTCGGTCAGGGTGATCTTCACAATCGACTTGATCGATTTGAACCCATATTTCCATGGCACCACCAAACGCAGCGGCGCGCCGTTCTGATTGGGGATGGGACGGTCATAAATGCCGGTCGCCATGATTGTCAGCGGGTGCATCGCCTCATCCAGACGCAGGCCTTCGCGATAGGGCCATTCCAGAATCGGGAAACGTGTGCCGGGCATCTCGTCTGGGCGATAGGCCGTCTCGAAGGCCACGTATTTCGCGCCGTCCTGAACACCTGCCATGTTCAGCAGATCAGCCAATTCGAAACCATTCCAGGGGATGACCATCGACCACGCTTCGACACAGCGAAAGCGATAGATGCGCTCTTCGACCGTCATCTCGGACATGATGTCCTTGAAGTCATATTCGCCGGGGCGGTCGACAAGGCCGTCGATCTGAACGCTCCAGGGTTCGGTCACCAGAGTATGTGCGTATTTGGCCGGATCATCCTTGCGGGTGCCGAATTCATAAAAGTTGTTGTACGAAGTGATCTCTTCCCAGGTATTCGGCTCAAGCGCGTCCTGCGCCGCCGCAGGCTGCGCCATCCCTGCCAGGCCCACACCTGCCAGCCCGGCCATAACCTGCCGCCGGTTCAGAAACGCCGCCCGTGGGGTGACGTCGGCATGTGTCAAAGTGTTGGTCCAGCGATGCGCCATCTAGGTCTCCGTAATCAGTTGTCCTCGGGGTTGAGGTAATGTGCTGATAGCACAGAGCCAAAGAAACAGGCGTAACGATTGAGCGAACGGATTGTAACGTATCGGGCGGATCGTCCGAGTTGTACAAGTTCAATCCTGATCTTGAGCAGCCCGGAAACCGTCACGCAAAGCCACAGTTTCGCCGCTTAGCTATGAAATTACTCGTTGCACAAATTTGGCCACCATTAAATATACAGATCATGTTCCGATCCCTGCTGTTCACGTTATTGCTTCTTGCCAATCCCGTGTTCGCTGATTTGCAATCCTGTCAAAAACTCTTTGATGCGGCACCTGCATTTCTAAGCGATCTGAAACAGACCGGCTCTCACAGCTATGAGGATGAGAAACCCGGCCTCGGGTATTCGCGGAGATTCACCAACCCATCCTCCAAGCTGACGGTTTTTTTCTACGACCATCAGCGGGACAAAGTGACGCCTGAACTGGCGCTGGAAAGCTTCAAACAAGCGGCGCGCGACATATTGATCGTGGCTGAGAGGAAAGGTGTGCAACTTGGAGAGATCAACGCCTATCAAATACAGGACGCGGAACAGCTGCTCCCTTTGCGCGCCGAGACGTTTTCATCGGACGGATCATCCGAACTGCTGGCGCTGGGGGTGGTTGACGACTGCATCGTAAAACTGCGCTTCACCGTGCGACTGCCCGTCGACAAGGCCAAGGATAAGCTCGATACCGTCATCGGTCATCTGCAACAGGGTCTTGCCAGCCCCATATGAAGAAGACCCGCCAATGCGGCGGGTCATTCATGTTTAGTGCACAACGGCATCATCCGGACGGGGCCGTTCAGAAGTGCCCAGCCGATCGCCGATGATCAGGCCATCCGAGCCCGCAGAGACCGGAACGGTTTCACCATCCCTGATCTCACCGGCGAGCAGCGCCTCGGCCAGCGGGTTCTGCAGGGCGCGCTGGATCACGCGCTTCAGCGGGCGTGCGCCAAAGACCGGGTCATAACCTTCGTTGGCCAGCCATTCCTTGGCGCCATCGTCCAGGGCCAGCTCGATCTTGCGGGCGGCCAGACGTTTCTGCAGACGTGCCATCTGGATATCGACGATGCCATCCATATCGGCCCGCTTGAGGCGGTCGAAGATGATCGTCTCATCCAGACGGTTCAGGAATTCGGGCCGGAAATGCGCCCGGACCGCATCCATCACATCCCGCCGTGCCTGCGCGCTGTCCGCACCTTCTGGCAACTGGCTGAGCGCCTGAGAGCCGAGGTTCGAAGTCAAGATGATCAGCGTCTGCTTGAAGTCCACGGTGCGGCCCTGACCATCGGTCAGCACACCGTCATCAAGAACCTGCAACAGCACGTTGAACACATCCGGATGCGCTTTTTCGACCTCGTCGAACAGCACGACTTGATAGGGCCTGCGCCGCACGGCTTCGGTCAGCACACCGCCTTCGTCATAACCAACATAGCCCGGAGGGGCACCGATCAGACGGGCAACCGCGTGTTTCTCCATGAACTCGGACATATCGATGCGCACCATCGCGTTGTCGTCATCGAACAGGAAGTTCGCCACGGCCTTGGTCAGCTCAGTCTTACCCACGCCAGTCGGTCCGAGGAACAGGAAGGAGCCCAACGGGCGGCCTTCGTCATTCAAACCCGCACGCGCACGGCGCACGGCGTTGGCCACGGCTGTGACCGCCGCATCCTGACCGATCACACGGGAATGCAGATCGTCTTCCATCCGCAGCAGCTTCTCGCGCTCACCTTCCAGCATCTTCGAGGTCGGGATACCAGTCCAGCGTTCAACCACCGAAGCGATCTGTTCCGGACGCACCGTTTCCTCAGCCATCATCTGGCTGCTTTCGGCGTTCTCAGCCTCGGTCAGCTTTTTCTCAAGCTCGGGGATGACGCCATAGGACAGCTCCCCGGCTTTCGCCAAGTTGCCTTCACGCTTGGCGATCTCCAGATCAGCGCGCGCTTTGTCGAGCTGTTCCTTAAGATCACGGGCACCCGCCAGCTTGTCACGTTCGGCCTGCCACTGGGCGGTCATCTCAGCGGATTTCTCCTGTAGATCGGCCAGGTCCTTTTGCAAGGTTTCCAGACGATCCTTGGAGGCTGCGTCGTCTTCCAGCTTCAGCGCCTCTTCCTCGATTTGCATCTGCAGGATCTGGCGATCCAGCTGATCGAGTTCCTCGGGCTTGGAATCCACCTCCATCCGCAGACGCGATGCCGCTTCATCGACAAGGTCAATGGCTTTGTCCGGCAGGAAGCGGTCGGTGATATAGCGATGCGACAGGGTCGCCGCCGACACCAGTGCCGAATCCGATATGCGCACACCGTGGTGCAACTCGTACTTTTCCTTGATGCCGCGCAGGATGCTGATCGTGTCCTCGACGGTTGGTTCAGCCACAACAACGGGCTGGAACCGGCGCGCAAGGGCTGCGTCTTTTTCGACGTACTTGCGGTATTCGTCCAGCGTGGTCGCACCGATACAATGCAGCTCACCCCGGGCAAGCGCAGGCTTGATCAGGTTGGCGGCATCCATCGCGCCGTCGGATTTACCCGCGCCGACAAGCGTGTGCATCTCGTCGATGAACAGGATGATCTCACCGGCGGCTTCGGTCACTTCGGTCAGAACGGCTTTGAGGCGTTCTTCGAACTCACCACGGTATTTCGCACCGGCGATCAGCGCACCCATGTCGAGCGCAAGCAGCTTCTTGTCCTTCAACGATTCCGGCACGTCGCCATTGACGATGCGCAGGGCCATACCCTCGGCAATCGCGGTTTTGCCGACGCCGGGCTCCCCGATCAGAACCGGGTTGTTCTTGGTTCGACGCGACAGAACCTGCATCGAACGGCGAATTTCCTCATCCCGCCCGATGATCGGGTCGATCTTGCCCTCAGCCGCAGCCTCGGTCAGGTCGCGCGCGTATTTCTTGAGCGCATCATAGCCCTCTTCCGCCGAGGCGGTGTCAGCGGTGCGCCCCTTGCGGATGTCGTTGATCGCTTCGTTCAGTTTCTGGGCGGATACGGCCCCGGCCTCCAACGCCTCTTTGGCTTTGGATTTCACCATGCACAGCGCCATCAGAACGCGCTCGACCGGGACAAAGCTGTCGCCCGCCTTGGTGGCAATCTTTTCGGCCTCATCCAGAACCTTCGCGGTCTGGCCGTCCATGTAAATCTGGCTCGCATCGCCGCTGACCTGCGGGATTTTGGTCAACGCAACATCCAGCGCCTCGACCACGCGGCTGGGCGCACCGCCAGCGCGTGTGATCAGGTTGCTGGCCAGCCCCTGATCGTCATCCATCAATGCCTTGAGTATATGTGTGGGCTCCAGCCTCTGATGCCCCTCGCGCAGCGCAATCGTTTGCGCGGCTTGCACGAATCCCCGTGCCCGCTCGGTGAACTTGTTCAAGTCCATTTTATTCTCCTTCTCTCAAGCGCCCCGGTGTGACGCGCCCGCCAGGCGGCACGCATCGGTCGAAGCCTCACATTCAATCTGGGAAATATCTCTGGCGGTTCAAGAGGCTGGACTACAGAATCCCGCGCTATTCGCGCTGGATCGTATAGACGGTGTAGCCTCCGGTTTCGGCCACCTGAACCGCGCCCAAATCATCGACAAGCGATTGCGCCGCCGCGCTGCCTGTCGGGCAGGAAACGAGATCCGCCGTGTGATCAAGGAAATTGCCGGTAAATGCCGTTTCACCGGTGAGCTGGCACCAGTCATCCTCGGATCTGTAGCCACCCACCAGACGCAAATCGTCATTTGTCGGGGCGGGCGCGGCCCCGGTTTCCGGCGTCTCCAGCGTTGGTTCTTCACAAGCGGCCATCATAAGGACCACGCCCACCAAAAGCAGTTTCTTCATTTCCTGTCCCTTTCTTTGCGAAATGCTGTTTTAAATTGACGTCATCATAGCACAGGCCGGCCACCTCGCGCATGGACAGAGAGGCCCGAACCCGTTAGGACGCAGTCGTTTGCCAAAAAGGAGCCCCCAATGTCCGATGACCGCCTGATCGTAGCCCTTGATGTTCCCAACGCCCTGCAGGGGCTGGCCATGGCCGAGCGGCTGGGCGACAGCGTCTCGTTCTACAAGATCGGGCTGGGCATGCTGACCGGTGGCGGGCTGGCGCTGGCCAATGAGCTGAAACAGGATCACGGCAAGCGCATCTTTCTGGACATGAAGCTGTTCGACATCGGCAATACGGTGGAAAACGCTGTGCGGGGGCTGGCGCAGTTCGATCTGGATTTCCTGACCGTGCATGGCGACCCGCATGTGGTGCGGGCGGCGAAAGAGGGGGCCTTGGGCAAGGATCTGAAAATTCTGGCGGTGACCATCCTGACCTCGCTGAACCGGGACGATCTGGATGCCAGCCTGCTGAAGGCCGGCGACGTTCAGGAGCTGGTGGTTGAACGTGCGGCGCGCGCGCTGGAGGCCGGGGCCGATGGCGTCATCGCCAGCCCGCAGGAGGCGGCACTGATCCGCGCCCTGCCCCAGGCCGAGGGCCGGTTGATCGTCACCCCCGGCGTACGGCCTGCGGGGGCTGCACTGGGCGACCAGAAACGTGTGGCCACCCCGGCCAATGCAATCGGAGATGGTGCGGACCATATCGTTGTGGGCCGTCCGATCTATCAGGCCGACGATCCGAAGGCCGCAGCGCAGGCAGTTCTGAACGAGTTAAATTCTTTGACACGGCATTAAATCCCGCGCGGAATCAGCGGGTATTAGGGCGGTTATGGCAGACAACCAATTGACGTAACGTCAATTTTTTCCGTTTCTGCGCCAAAACGTCCCTGTGCCCGAAAACACACATGAAACATGCGAGTTTTCTAATTCAACGCTTACGCCTATCGAAAACAGCCAATTTAAGCGATTCTTGGGGCAAGACACTCCCCAACGGACCGTGACTTCCTGAGGTCCGTTACCTTTCCCCCCGCCGTTGCGGGGGGTTTTCTTGTAAATGCTGTTCCTGAATCAAAGTTTGTTTTCTTCAAACAGGTAATCCCGAAGGCGATGTCTGAAATGTGGGATTGCCAGCGGGTTCGACAGAAAATCGCGTGGGCGCATCAACTGCCACCCCTGCCCTTCGTCGCCAAAGCGGATCAAGCCGACATCCCCGGGCGGACGTCGCGCGACGAAAAACCAGCTCTGATCATACTGACGAGACCAGAACAGATCGTCTGCCTGCAGATACAGGCCAACCTCTTCGGCTGTTTCCCGCAAAACACATGCCATTGGCGTTTCCCCGCTCTCGCGTCCCCCGCCCGGGAAATCCCAGTGGTTTGGGAAGGGAATGCCCGGCTTGTCGTCGCGCTGGATGACAAGCAATGCCTCGCCAAGGAACAGGGCGACTTTGGCTCCGGTAAACTCCATAACTAGCTTTTTCTTTGTCATCAGGCGCGATAGATTCTACCCCATTGATCGAACATTCCAAGGCGCTTCGGATCCGGGACCCTGCCATGCCAGCCATTTGCCGAGATTGCCTGACCATGCTGACCGACGAACGGCGATGCCCGTCCTGCGGCAGCCCGCGCGTGAAATCGCATCCCGAAATGTTTGACCTGACCATCGCACATATGGATTGCGACGCGTTTTATGCGTCAATCGAAAAGCGCGACAATCCCGATCTGGCGGACAAGCCTGTGATCATCGGGGGCGGTAAGCGCGGCGTAGTCTCGACCGCCTGTTACGTGGCGCGTATTCGTGGCGTGCGCTCGGCGATGCCGATGTTCAAGGCGCTGGCCCTGTGCCCTGATGCGGTGGTGATCAAGCCGCGCATGTCGCTTTATGCCAGCGTCTCCCGCGAAATCCGCGCGATGATGGATGAACTGACACCGGATGTGGAGCCCCTGTCACTGGATGAGGCTTTCATGGATCTGTCCGGCACCCAGAGGCTGCACGGCGCGCCGCCTGCGGTGATGCTGGCCCGGCTGGTCAAACGGATGAAGGATGAGCTGGGACTGACCGGGTCGATCGGGCTGAGCCATAACAAGTTTCTGGCCAAGGTGGCCTCGGACCTCGACAAACCACGCGGGTTTTCGGTAATCGGTAAGGCCGAGACGGCGGAATTTCTGCACGACAAGCCGGTGCGCCTGATCTGGGGCATTGGTCCGGCAGCGCAGGAGACGCTGGACCGGGCAGGCATTCGTACCTTCAGCGATCTGTTGCGCTGGGATCAGGAGGCGCTGACCGCCCGGTTCGGGTCGATGGGCTATCGCCTGTGGCATCTGGCGCGCGGACAGGACAAGCGCCGGGTTTCGGCCCATACGGCGATGAAATCGATCAGCAATGAGACCACATTTTTCGAGGATACGGCCAGCACCGATATACTGGACGGGCATATCTGGCGTCTGTCCGAAAAGGTGGCCGACCGGGCCAAGGCCAAGGGGCTGGCCGGGCGGGTGGTGACGCTGAAACTGAAACGGGCCAATCACAAGATCATCACGCGGCGCGTGTCACTGCGCGATGCGACACAGTTTGCCGACCGCATCTATCGCACCGCGCGTGGCCTGTTCGATCAGGTGGGGGATCAGGGCCCCTATCGCCTGCTGGGTTGCGGGTTGTCCGATTTGTGCCCGGAAGATCAGGCCGATATCTCGGGTGATCTGCTCGACCCCGGCGCGGTGCAACGTTCGCAGGCGGAACGCGCCACCGATGAAATCCGGCGGCGGTTCGGAACGGATGCCATCGTGAAGGGCCGCGCGCTGCGCTAGGTTATTCAGCTGCCAGTTGCTGCGGCTCGGACCCGATGGCGGCGATATCCGCCGTCACCCGCCGCAGCAGATCGCGGAAGGCCTGAAAATTGCCATTGGGCTGAATCGTATCCTCATCCATATAGAGCGAGCGGTCGATCTCGATCTGGATCGCGTGCTGATGACGCGCGGGCCGGCCATAGGTCTGGGTGACATAGGCCCCTGCAAAGGGCGTGTTGCGCACCACATTCAGCCCCGCCGAGGCAAAGGCCGATTCGATCTGATCCACGATCACGCCCGAGGCCGATGCGCCAAACCGATCCCCCAACACGATCTCGGGCCGTGCGTTCCGCGCGCCATTGGCCATCGCCACGGCCTCATGCGGCATCGAGTGGCAATCGATCAGAATCGCTTGTCCGAAGGTTGCGTGCGATTCGGCCAGCAGCGTTTTGAGACGCTGATGATAAGGACGCCAATAGGTGTCGATCCGCAACCGCGCCTCGTCCATCGTCAGCTTACCGTTGTAGATCGCCCGACCGTTCGCAACGACGCGGGGAATCACGCCCAGACCCGAGGCAACGCGCGGGTTGTGCCCCTGTCGGCGTGCGCCTTGGATCAGAGCGGGATCCAGCTCATCCGCGCTGCGGTTCAGATCAAGATAGGCGCGCGGCATCGCAGCGGCCAGCAAGGGCGCCCCAAAGACCGGGGCTGAATCAAACAGCTGATCGACAAAGGCATCTTCGGAGGAACGAATCACATTTCGGTTCAACACCGATCGCTTCAGCAACGAGGCCGGATAGGTCCGGCCACTATGCGGCGAGGCAAAAACCACGCAGGACGTGCGCCTGGCAGGCATATCCAGTAGATAGGTGGCGTTGGATGCAGCTATGGTCATGTGCCCTTCCGTTCATTCGCATTGAACATAGACCGGAAAATAGTTCTTCCAAACCCCTTGATCCCCCCAACGACTCCTTTTATAGACCCCGCTACCGGCGCGGGGTTCCGCGCCCCATTTCGTTATGGGGCAGGTCACGCAAAGGTTTCAGTGGGCGGTTAGCTCAGCGGTAGAGCACTTCGTTGACATCGAAGGGGTCACAAGTTCGATCCTTGTACCGCCCACCATGAATTCACTGTTCCGGGCATCCGGGACACCCGACAAACCCAGGCGCTGGCCACGTCTTTGATGAAGGCGCCGCAGATTGGAGACAGACCCATGAAGGTCAAGAACTCGCTCCGCTCGCTCAAGAACCGGCACCGTGACTGCCGGGTTGTGCGTCGCAAAGGCCGCGTCTACGTGATCAACAAGACGCAGCGCAAGTTCAAAGCTCGCCAGGGCTAAGAACTGCACATTCCGAATTGAAAAAACCGCGCCTTCGGGTGCGGTTTTTTTATGCGCAAAGAGCGCCTGTGTTCGCTGGCAGAAGACCTGCTGATGGGAATTATTTGTTGGAAGACGCGGCAATTTCGAGAACGAACTCTAAAATCGCATTGGCCAACACGTCAGGTCGTTGAACCGGTGCGCCATGGCTCACTCCGGGCACTATCATCAGCGTTGCGCCATCAACTTTTTGATACGTATATTCTGCCATCAACCGGTACTGTTCCAGAGTATTTTCTCCGTACATGATCAAGGTTGGGCAACCGATGCTGGCAAACTCTTGAGGTGAAAGCGGGTTGGCTGTTTCTGCATTTAAATCGGGCAGCATCGTATGGCGATTTTCCAGGTGCACTTTCTGAAAGTTTGGGTGAAGTTCTGAGAATCCTCCTGCCTTCAAATTGTAAACCGCTTCAAGACCAACACTTATCCCGCGCTCCAAATCGCCGCTTTGGGCCAACTTATAAGCCTGCTCCAGACGATTCCATGCGACCTCCCGCGCAAGTTTTAGCGATCCGTGTTCTGTCGGTGGCTCGCATTCAAAAGATGGCTCAAAGATAGCCAGCGAGAGGACACGTTCGGGTACCGTTGCCGCCGCGCGAAGCAAGATGCCACCCGCGTATGACCAGCCAGCAAGATGAACGGGTTTCTCTAACGCGCACAAAATATCGATCAGATCTTCTGTGTGAACGCGGCGCGCAAACGGTTTATCGTCCGGCCAGTTCCAATCACCGAAATGACGCTGGGTAATCGCCATGAATTGCGCCTTGCGCGACACCGATTGCCAAAAGCCACACCAAATTCGGTGGTCTGCCCACGCACCATGTACAAACAAAATGGGCTCGCCATGACCAACATCCACCATCGGAAAGCGCGTTCCGTTGACGACAAGTGGCCGCGCAACAGGCATACCCGATAAGTCGGCAAAGTGTGCATTTGGCTGCATGCAGGGCAGCCTAGTCAATGAAGGCCGGGCAGGCAAATTTCCGATCTCAGCGATAGCCGAACAAGCATGGCCGCACTGAGCCGGTGCTCTTCAAATTCATTTTTCCTTCGCGGATACCAGCGACCTTTTGCCCAACTAAATTTGTCGGATTACCTTGCATCCCCGTCAGAATCGTTTAATTGACTAAATCAGTCGGGTTATGACCCGCAGCGTATTCTAATTTTGGGACACATCATGCTGAAATCCTCCACCTGCGTCGCAGCCGCACTGACCACCTTGGTTGCCACCTCGGCCATCGCCGAAGGCGAGCTGAACCTCTATTCCTCGCGCCATTATGACACCGATGAGCGTCTGTATTCCGATTTCGAAGAGGCCACCGGCATCACCATCAACCGCATCGAAGGCAAAGCGGATGAGCTGATCGCGCGGATGGAAGCCGAGGGCGCAAACTCTCCTGCAGATATCCTGTTGACCGTAGATACATCGCGCCTGGCGCGCGCCAAGAACGCGGGTATCTTGCAACCGATCGAAAGTGCGGTTCTGGAAGAGCGCATCCCTGCGAACCTGCAGGACAGCGACAACCAGTGGTACGGCTTCTCACAGCGCGGGCGCATCATCTTTTTCGACAAGGAAAATGTCGAAAACCCGCCTGCAACCTACGCCGATCTGGCGAAACCGGAATACAAGGGGCAGGTCTGCATCCGGTCGTCGACCAATACCTACAACCAGACACTGCTTGCATCGATCATCACGCATGAAGGTGCCGAGGCCGCAAAAGACTGGGCAGTGGGTATCGTTGACAACATGGCCCGTGACCCGCAAGGGGGTGATACCGATCAATTGCGTGGTATCGTGTCCGGTGAATGTGAGATCGCCGTTTCGAACACATATTACTTCTCGCGCGCGATCCGCAAAGATGTCAAAGGCCTTTCCGATGACCTTGACAAGGTTGGCTTCGTATTCCCGAACCAGGACAGCTATGGCGCGCATATGAACCTGTCCGGCGCCGGCGTTGCGGCCAACGCACCCAACAAGGAAAACGCTATTCTGTTCCTCGAATATTTGGCCGGCGATCAGGCGCAGCAATATTTCTCGGCAGGCAATGACGAGTTTCCTGCTGTTGTGAGCGTCGACCTTGCAGACTCGGTCAAACAACTTGGTGAATTCAAAGCGGATGAGGTGAACCTGTCCGGGGTTGCCAAAAACATCCCTGAGGCGCAGAAAATCTTTAACGAGGTTGGCTGGAAGTAAATTCCATCCCTTTGGGCAGTCCAAAGAGCGCGGTAGATTCCGCGCTCTTTTTTGCTTACACGATCAATAATTTAAAGCAATAATCCCACATATGAGCATGATTCCCATATATGACCGATGTTAGATAATCTTTCTCATCGCCTTGCTGCGCGGCTGAATGAGTTGCGGCAAAGCCGCGGCTGGTCCCTTGATCAGCTGGCCAAGCAGAGCGGCGTCAGCCGCGCCACGCTGTCCCGGATGGAGAAAAGCGATGTCAGCCCGACGGCGGAAACTCTGGGTCGCCTTTGCGCGGCCTATGGCCTGCCGATGTCGCGCCTGCTGATGATGGTCGAGGACAGTTTCGAGCCGCGCGTTCCCTTTGAACGCCAGCCCGAATGGCGCGACCCCGAAACCGGGTTCACCCGCCGCTCCGTCTCGCCCCCAGCCACGGGGTTGAGTGGCGAGGTCATGGAAGGTCACCTGCCCCCCGAGACCGAGATCAGCTATGACAGCCCTCCGAAACCGGGGCAGGAACATCATCTGATCATGTTGGATGGCGAGTTGACTTTGACGGTGGATGGCGTCGATCACACTCTCGGCGGTGGCGATTGCCTGCGATACCATCTGTCTGGCGCGACCCGGTTTCAGACCGGCCCCGCACGCGGCGCGCGATATCTGTTGGTGCTGATATGATCACGCGATTGTCTGACGTAGATTTCGACGGGGCGCTTGAGGATCTGACCGACATCCTGCATGGCTGTGTCCACGATGGCGCCAGCATCGGGTTTATCCTGCCCTTCGCGAAAGAGGACGCCCGCAGCTATTGGCGGGATCACGTGCGTGCCGAATTGCAAGCCGGGATGCTCGACCTGTTCGCGGCTTATGTCGACGGGCGCATTCTGGGCACGGTGCAACTGATACCGGCTGCGATGCCGAACCAGCCTCATCGCGCGGACGTGGCTAAGCTGCTGGTCCACCCCCGGGCGCGCCGTCGTGGATTGGGTCGGGCGCTGATGGCGGCGCTGGAGGAGCGTGCGCACCAGTTGGGGCGCACAGTGCTGGTGCTGGACACCCGCAGCAGCGACCCCTCGCGCCTGCTGTATCAATCGCTGGGTTTTCAGATTGCCGGAGAGATTCCGAATTATTGCCGCAATCCGTTTGAAGATCGGCTGGAGCCAACCACCTATATGTACAAGGACATCGCCTAGCCGTTGGATTTGCGCACATTTGCGGCAAAGCAATAGCCGATCCCATGCACGGTCTTGATAAATGTCGGCGCGGCGGGATCGGGCTCGATCTTCTTGCGCAGGCGCGCAACATGCACGTCGATCGTGCGGTCGCCCACGAAGATCTCGCGCCCGCGCGCCTTGTCGAGCAGCTGATCGCGTGAAAACACCATATGGGGGTTGGTGACGAAGGCCTGCAACACTTCGAATTCGGTGGTGGTCAATGGTGTGGGCTCTGCCGCTCCCGCCGCGGTCAGGCTGCGTTGGTTTACGTTCAGAATCCAGTCCCCGAAAGTGATCAGGGGCATCTCGGCGCCGTTGACCGGCTTCTCGTCGGGACGGGCGCGGCGCAAGACCGAGCGGATGCGCGCCAAAACCTCGCGCGCTTCGAACGGTTTGGTGATATAGTCATCAGCGCCAAATTCCAGCCCAACAACGCGGTCAAAAATCTCGTCCCGGCCCGACAGCACAATGATCGGGATGTTCGAGTTCAGCCGCAGCTCGCGCGTGATGTCAAAGCCGTTGCGTCCTGGCAGGCCGATATCCAGCAGGATCAGGTCGATCTCTTCCCGCTCCAGCACCGCGTCCATGGCATTGCCCTCAGCGACACAGGTCACCTGACAGCCCTGCTTTTCCAGATAGCGTTGCAGGAACGAGGTGATCTGCGGGTCGTCATCGACAACAAGGATATGTTCTTTGACCATAGATATCTCTGGCTGGCACGGATTATTTGTAGACGCTGCCGCTGGCCCCTTGCAAGAACAGGAGGCGCGCGGCGGAACGGGGTGTGATCTGTTCAGAACCGGATGAAATCCAGCGCGCCACCGGCTGGCAGCGCCTCGGTCTCGGCCGGAATGACCGTAAGGCCATCAGCCTGCGCCAGAAGGGCAACACGTCCGCTGTAGGACGCGGCCATCAGGCGCAGGCGCGGTGTGCCGTCCGCTGTCGTGCCTTCGATACGGACCGGGCGGTACTCCCTGCGCCCTGACTTGCGTTCAAGCGGTTCGGCCAGAACAGCGCGTTCGGGGGTGCGTTCGGTTTGGTGCAGCCCTGCGCGGCGGGCCATCATCTGCGCCCCGATGATCTGCCAGGTGACATAGGCGGATACCGGATTGCCCGGCAGCCCGACATAAAGCGCGTTGCCCCGACGTCCGAACATGATCGGCTTACCGGGTTTCATCGCCACTTTCATCACGTCGGTCTCGCCGCCGATTTCGCTGAACAGACGCGGCATGTGATCTTCGTCGCCCACCGACACGCCGCCGGTGGTGACGATCAGATCAGAGGTATCGCAAGCGTCGCGCAACACCTGCTCCAACAGCGCAGGCGAATCTTCGACCGGCCCCTTGTCAGTCAGATCGATCCACGGCTTGTCCAGCAGGGCCAGCAGCATGTAGCGGTTCGAGTTATAGATCTGGCCCGGCCCCAGCGCCTCGCCCGGCTGGCGCAACTCGCTGCCGGTCGAGAAGATCGTGACCCTGAGCTTGCGGTAGACCTTAACCTCTCCATAACCCGAGGAGGCCAGGGCGGCGGCCTCGCGTGCGGTAATCTCGCAGCCGCGTCGCAAGATCGGGGCACCGGCCTTCAGATCTTCGCCCGCGCGGCGGATGTGCTGACCGGGTTCGGGGCGGCGGCCGAACTGGATGCGATCGCTCCGGAGGTCGCAATCCTCCTGCATCAGCACCGCATCGAAATCGGGTGGAACGGGCGCGCCCGTGAAGATGCGCAAGGCGCTGCCTTCAGGGGCCTCATGGGCGCCGCTGTCACCGGCGGCCACGCGCCCGGCCACCGGCAGTTCGAACACGGGGCCCGCGCCCAGATCACTGGTCCGGACGGCATAGCCGTCCATGGCCGAGTTGTCGAAGGCGGGCATGTCGATCTTGCTGGTGCAATCCTCGGCCAGCACCCGACTGATCGCCTGCGTCAGCGGCAAAGTCTCGGTATCCACAAGGGGTTCGGCAACGGACAGACCTCGCCGCAGGGAGTCGTCCACTGACAGGTACATATGGGCGTGGCGGTCGCAGCCGCAGCCATCAGCCATTTTGTGCCTCCAGATAGTCAAAAAGTTCCTCGAAGCCGGCGCGTTCCGCCTCGCCAAGTTTGGGCAGGTAGGCCTTGGCTTCTTCCAGATTCACGCTGGGATCGCCGACCACCAGCAGCATGACCATTCCGTGTCGACCATGCACGCGGCAACGGATGCCGTAAACGCCTTCCTTGTCGAAGGTCAGGTCCATCACCGGCTTGCCCCGGATTTCGAAACTGCGCGCACCCACCGGGATCATGCGCAGGATCGCCGAAACCGTGTGCCGCCCGGTCGATCCCTTGAACCGCACCGTGGCCCCTGCCGGAACCTGCAGCAGCTTGGGTTCAAAGCGAAAGGCGTGGGCGGGTGTGTCGGCATTCAGATCGATGATCTGATGTACCACGGCGACCTCGGGCAACTCTTCGGCCTGTGCGGAAGAGCCAAACCCCGTCGCCACCGCAATCACCAGCGCTGCGATGGCCTTGCCTGTGCGTGTCATCCGTTCCTCCGGCAGTCAGGCCGCGCGCGAGGGAGCCCTCAGCAGGTCGGCCAATGCGTTGATCATCACTGGCCACTGGGCGCGCCGGTCATGGTCGCGCAGTTCGGTCAGCAATCTGCGGCCAATGGACACCAGCGCGGGGGTGTTGTCATTGACATAGGTCACGATGCGTTGTTCCGGATTGGCCAGCAGGAAGGGCACAATGGCCGCCCCGGCCTGATCCGGCGCCATGTCCGACAACAGCCGCATCGCCGCCTGCCTGACCGGGGCCGACACGTCGTCCAGCAGGCTGCGCGCCACATCCGGGGCGCCGTCCCATCCGGTCAGGATGCACATGGCGTCGATGCGGAACGGGGTGTCGCCGGTTTTCAGCATCGCCCGCAGCTTGCCGCGCAGCGCGTCCTGCGGCGGCAGGTCCGACTGCTGCAGCAGATTGAGCGCCTGCAGGGACAGATTCGAATCGGTGTGCGACATGGCTTGGGTGATCAGCTCCACCAGTTGCTCCTGATCCAGCTCTGCCCCATAGCGCGCGACTGAGACACCCAGCGCCGAAAGCGCCTGAGCGGCGATGTCGGCCTCGGGGTCCTTGGCGATTTGCGCCAGCATGATCTGCATTCCCTTCACCTCGCCCAGCAGACGGATGGCGGACATACGGGTTTCACGCTCCAGCGCCTCGGCATTGTCGTCCAGCGCGACACGGCGGCGTTTGGGATGACGCATGGCCTTGGCGAGCAGCGCCTGCTCGCGCGGGGTGAGAGGCTGAACCTCGTCCTCCGCGGCCTCCTGCGTCATTTCCGCCGCGATGGCGTCATGGCCAAGGATCGCACCAAGGCTGGAGGTCGGGCCGTTTTCGCCCCCTTCCGAGACATCCAGCCCGGCCTCTTGCAGGGCGGCAATGTCGGTTTGCGGGGCCTCGACCTCGGTCTCATCGGCGATCGGCATCTGGGCCAGTGCGAAAGACAGCAGCAATTCGCGACCCTGCTGCTGGTTCACATGCGGGCGGGCGTCATTGGTGACGATCATCGCCAGCGACGCCACCGCCTTCAGCCGCACTGAGCGGAAGGGTGAGCGGCAGGCGCGTTGCAGCCATTCCGCCGCCTCGCGCAGGGGCGAGGTCGCCAGCGCATCGACGATGGCCCATTGCAGGCGTTCGGCCTGAAGGTCATCCGCGTCAACCGAAAACAGCGCGTTCAAACGGTCGGCCACCAGTCCGGGGGCCAGCGCCGCCAGCTGGCCCAACGCCTGTGCCGAAACCTCGGGCTGTTGACCGGTGGCCAGGAAATCCAGCACCTGCCAGCGCAGGTCGTCATGGTCGGAAATCGGCGTGCTGCGGTCGAGGCGATCGAGCAGGGCCAATTGCACCTTGGCCCCGGGGTCGCGCATCATGCGGTCCAGCAGTTCGGGTTCCGAGAAGCCCGATAGGTTCAGCGCCGAGATGCGGATGCCTTCGACCGCATCGGTCAGAGCTTGCTCGACCAGCGCCGGGTCGTTTGGCATCAGTGCCTCATAAGCGATCAGGCGCACCGCTCCGTCCTTGTCCTTCAAAGCCTTGCGGAGAATGCTTTCGGCCTCGGCGCCGCCAATCGTCGCCAATGTCCGCAGGGCGCGGTGGCGCAGGCGGCGGTTCGAGGATTGGGCGAATACACCCAAAGTCGGTACGGCAGGCTCGGCAATCCGCCCCAGCGCTTCGCAGGCCACATCGCCAAGTTCCTGCCCGTCTTCGTCCATCAACGCCATGACGATGGGCTCAATCGCCTCAGCGTCACCCATCTGACCCAGCGCCTTGATCGCGGCGATCTGGGTATCAAGCCAGTCGTCCCACTCGTCCTGATGCAACTCGTCCTCGTCCCATGTGATCTCCTCCCCACGCCCGATCACGAGGGTGCGCAGGTAAGGCGCGGCGTCTTCGGATTTCAAGGCGGCCAGAGCGGTGACGCAGGCCAGTTTCACATCGCCACAGGGATCGTGGATCAGGTTTTCCAACAATTGCGGCGCGGCGTCCTGCACGCCCAGCGCGCCCAGCGCCTGCGCGGCGTCCTGACGGACGTCTTCGTCGTCATCCAGCAGCGCCTCGACAAGTGCCGGGCTGTTGCCTGCGCCGATGGTGCTCAGCGCCTGAATGGCGCGCAGGCGGATCACGTCATAGTCGGATTTTGCCAGTTCGGAAAACAGGCTGGTGGCCTCGTCGCGCAGGGCGGTATCGGAATGGATATTCATATCGGGTCTGCCATGTTTGCGGTCGGGACAGGTTGGGTGAATATGGAAGGCAGGTTTCCCAACCGATACCTGCCTTCCAGTGAACCGGGGACGCCCAGCCCGTGGTCCCTTCTGCAGTGGGACCAGACCCGAGGGGCGGCATGGCGACCGCCCCCCGGAAAGCCGTCAGGCGATATCGCGCGGCGCGAAGGACATCGTACGGAACGAGGTCTTGTAGGGGCTTGGCCCCAGTTTGCGCAGCTTGGCAACGCCCATCTTGTAGTTGTAGTTTCCGCTGATCCAGTCGACGATCCGGCCCTCAAGCGCATTCGCGGGTTGCTGCATGTGCAGGAAGTCCATGTAAACCACGCTTTTCTTGATGGCGGGCGTTACCATGGCCACGGCAGTGATCGCCGCCTTGGTCAGTTCGATATGACCGTTTTCCATCAGTTTCGAGAACTGGAAGTCGTCGCCCTCCACCCCCAGCAGCGTGTGCTTGTTACCCGGCACGCGTTCCGAGTAGACCATCACATAGTCGCCGCTTTCGATGCCGCGCTCGGCCGCATCGTCGGGGTGAATCTCAACCCAGTTTTCCGGCCAGCGCTGCACGATATACGGGCGGCGACGGTCGTCAAAGCCAGACTGCCAGCGTTCGTTGATCCGACCGGAGGTCGCCCACAACTCGCCTTCTTCCTTGTTGGGTTTCAGCCATTCCCAATAGTCCGAGAACAGACCCCACGGCGATTTCTGGATGTTGCACTTGCCGGTCTGACTGTTGAAATGCGTCAGCTTCTTGTTGAACACATCCGCGCCAGCTGCTCCGGTATCGGGCAGGGTTCGGGTGGTGTCGTGCAGACGCTTGGTTTCAATCAGCGTGACGCCATCCGCATCCAGCATGACCGGGCATTGCACGCCGTCGGTGCCGAATTCGCGGACTTTCTGGTGCAGGCCTTTGCCTTCCTTCTTGGCCAAACGATAGACGGCGTGGAAGTCCTTGCGTGACCCGCGGGTAAAGCGCACGGCCTCTTCCGCGACTTCGTTCGAGCTCTGCCAGTCAAACCCGTCAAAGCCCATGCGTTGCGCCAGTTGCGCGATAATCCACCAGTCGGGTTTTGCCGCACCGGGGGCATCATAGAACTTCTGGTACAGGCGCAGACGACGTTCGCCGTTGGCCCGCAGGAAGTCCTCTTCGCCCCATGTCGCCGCTGGGAACACGATGTCAGCATAGCGGTTGCCGATCGGGTCCTGCAAATAGATGTCCTGGTTGATCACCACCATACCGCCGCTGTCGGCGCGGGCCTTCAGCGTATCGATCATCTCTTGCTTGTCGAAGCTGGCGATCTGGTGCGGGTTGCGGACGGTCAGCTCCTCGAACTTGTCGGCCAGTTGCTGGCTGCCGCACATGGATTGAATCCATGTTGTGCCGATCACATGGGCCATACGGGTATGACCTGCGATCAGATACCGGTCGGTATCCATGGCGCGGCGACGGCGGCCCGGCAGTTTCTCGGGCGATTTGTTGCGCGGGTATTTCCCGCCCTTCACGCCGCCCCGCTGGTGACCGCCGGCCCGGCCAATGACCTGACCCGGACGCCCGCCGCAGCCGCAGATGATGCCCAAAGCGGAAATCGCCTGCGTGTTGCCGGTGTTGTTGGACCAGTAGAACCCCTTCTCGATCATCACCGAGGTTTTGGGCCGTGTGCCATCTGCCTTGGGTTTGGCCAGCCATTCGGCGGCAGTATAGATTTTCTGCACGTCGATTTCGGCCATGGCGGCAGCGGCCTCAGGCGAGAACTCGTCCTGCGACAGCAACCATTCTTTCCAATCCTCGAAACCCTTGGTCTGGAACTTGCCCCAGGTCGTACGCCACTGCCATGGCGTGTTCCGAGTGCCCTGACCGAAGCCCGAGGAGCTCTCCCACTTGTTATTGACCCATTTCTTGATCCAGTCGCTGTCCTCCCAGCCATTTTCCACGATGACACGGGCAATGGCGTTGACGACCAGCAGGTCGGTGCCGGGCAGAACGTCGATATGCAGACCGCCCATTTTCTCAGCATGGGCCACACCGGCCGACCGGCGCGGGATCAGATAGATTTCTTTCTGACCGTTCTGCATCCCCTTCATCATCCACTGGGTATAGAGGATGGTCTTGGTCTCATACGGATCAGTGCCGCAGACCAGCAGGGTTTCCGCATCCCGCCAGTCCTCATATGACGGGCCAAAATTGTCAAAACCCGCATCCCGGAAACCGGGGGTCGAGGTCACGTCGGACGGCGTGTCGTGGAAGGTGAAGTTTGCGGTGTTGATATGGCGCAGCGCGTATTTCGAGATCGCATAGGTGTTCTCGATATACTGATAGCTGAAGGTCTTGACGCCATAAGCATTGGTGCCGTGTTTGGCGATGACGTGGTTGCCCACCTCCGCCGCCACATCCAGCGCCAGATCCCACGGAACCGGCATCAGGGTGCCATAGATCCGCATCAGCGGCGTCTTCAGACGGTCGCGCGTCGGTGTCTGCGGGTTATAGCATTTCTGCGCGATACACCCGCCACGTAAGGAGCTGTCGCCGTCGGTGTTGACGTATTGCGTGTCCTTGTCGGGAATGATCACCACATGGTGCGGCTGACCTTTGTGCAGGACGATATTGTGCTGGTTTGGCGCGACCCAGGCACCCAGAGGTGCAACGGGGAAATCCTCGCCAAAGGCGTTTTCGTCCGCAGTTGGACCACCGGGTTTGGCCGTCACAGGCCAGCGATAGACTTTGTAACCACAGGCCACGATGCAATAGTCGCAGGCGGTCGAGATGACCTCGGCGCCTTTGGGCGGCAGTGGGACGTTGGTTTCGGGTACGTAATACGGGGTTGCCATTGTCAGTCTCCCCTCCCCTTATGCAATCAGGTTGTCGTAGCGGCCGTAGATCAGGCCGAACATGCCAACGGCGTAGATGTCATCGCCGTCCAGTTCCAAAAGAACCTGCGGCAGCGACTGATAGGCCTGCCCCGAGACGAGGATGCCGTGCCGTGTCACGTCATAGGTGGACAGGTGCAGCGGGCATGGGCCCAGCACCTTATGTTCGGGCTTGTAGCTGTCATACATCGACCCGCCCTGATGGGTGCAAGTGAGGTTGAAGGCCACAACGTCCCGCTGCGGACCGATGCCACCGCCGCTTTCCACGCCGGTCTTGACCAGGATCGAGTCCGAATAGTCGCCCTCATCCGGGTAGTAGAACTCGACCGGCACATCCTGCTCTAACTCAGAAAGCTTGCCGATCAGCTTGCGCGGATAGGTGGACACCAATGCGGGCACCTGTTCGGCTTGACCGTGGCGGGTAGGCATGGCCACCATCACGGCAAAGGTCGTGGCACCCGAGGCGAACAGGAACTGGCGGCGGTTCACGGTGCAGGCCTTTTTGGCCTCGCCCGAACAGCTGCATCCGGTTGCGTTATGATCTGTCATGACGCTTACTCCTCTGCTGCCGCAGGAAGCGGCTGATAATCCGGCAGGTCGGGTTCCTCGATCAGGATTTCCGCGCCGGACAGGGATTTCAGGAAGGCCACCAGATCCGCCTTTTCCTGATCGTTCAGGCCAAGGGGTTGGATCAGCGGGGATTTGTTTTCAGCGAACTCGTTCTCACCGCCGCCCTGATTGTAGAATTCAACCACATCCTCGAGCGTCTCCAACATGCCGTTATGCATGTAGGGTTCGGTATAGAGGGTATAGCGCAGGCTTGGTGTGCGGAACTTGCCCTTGTCCGCCTTTTCCTTGGTGCGGAAATAGAAGCCGGGGTCGTCCTTGGTATGGCGGTAGAAATCCTCGGTCGAGCCTTTGGCATAAAGCTCGTACCGGAAGGTGACCTGCGCCAGCCCGTCCTCTTCCCAGCCGTCATAAGGCGGTACGCCGGTGTTGTAGTATTTCTCATCCGACAGCAGCGCGCCGTTATGGCATTCGGAGCATTGCGCCTTGCCGGTGAACAATTCCAGCCCGCGTTTCTGTTCTTCGGTCAGCGCCGCATCGTCCCCGCGCAGGTAATTGTCGAAGGGGGTGTCGGTCTGAACGATGGTGCGTTCAAATGCGGCGATGGCTCGCCATGCGTTCGATATACGCGGCCACTGGTCGCCGAACACGTCGTTGAACCGTTCGACATATTCGGGAACGAAGGCCAGCCGCGCCTCCATCATATCGGCCTCGCCGTTGCCGGCGACCGCACCGCCCGCGGCGGATTTGGCCTGACTTTCGAGGCTTTTGCTTGAACCCGCCCAGAACAGCTTGCCGTAATAGGCCGAGTTCACGATGGTCTGGCTGTTGCGCCAGTGAGTTGTGCCGGGATAGCCGAACGAGATCGGTGCTTCGACGTCCCAGCCCACATCGGGCAAGTGACAGGCCGAGCATGGGGTCGACGGGTTACCGCCCAGACGCGGATCGAAGAACAGCATCTTGCCCAGTTCGATCTTGGCCTCGGTCTGCGGGTTGTCCAGCGGGATGGGCGGCTCGCCCAGCGCCACCAGCGGCGCGTCGGGGTCGGGGTCAGCACCGCCGATACCGGCCTCGATCTCCATGCTGGTTTCCGCAATCGCCTGCGACCCGAGGACGGCAAACAGGGCAGCGGTGGCGATTGTGCCTGAAAGGTAAGACTTGAGGTCTTTCATGGGTCCACTCCTCAGTTTGTCGTTTCACGCCAGTTTTCGATTGGCTCGTAGAAGGCATCGATCTCTTCGGCGACGAAATCGGGGCCAGTCAGCGGCTCGCCGGACAGCGCCCGTAGGAAGGCCACCAGTTGCGCTTGCTCGGTCTCGTTCAGACCCAGTGGCTTGATGCGCGGGTCCTTGTTTTCATCGTCGCCACCACCGGCGTTGTAGAAGGCCACCACGTCTTGGAGCGTCGCAATCGAGCCGTTGTGCATATACGGCGCGGTGTAGGTCAGCTCGCGCAGCGTGGGGGTCATGAACGTGCCGAACGTATCGGCGGTGTGGGTGCGGATATACGCGCCCGGGTCGGCGCGCAGGTTCATGTAATTCTCGACGCCGAGGAACTTCATCATCGTCACGAAGGTGATGTGGCGTTCCGGTGTCGCCCAGATATCGGGGTTGTCGCCGACGCCGATATTGTGCGGCAGATCATCGGTGAACCGCTCGCCTGCGTGGCAGGAGTTGCAGCCGCTGTCATTGAACAGCTCATAGCCTGCCTTGGCCTCATCCGACATCTCGCCGGTATCGAACGGCGCGCCGCGCGAGATCAGCGTTTTCAGATATTCCGGGATGGCGTTGCGGGCCCCGCCGTTCGACGGTTCGCCAAATCCGGCGGCTTCGAACATCTCGACATAAACCGGATCCTGCTTGATGCGTTCCTGCATCAGACGCATGTCCATGTTCATGGAGTAGGTCTCGGTGATGCTTTCGCGGGTCACGTCGTTGAGATTGGTGCCGATGCGCCCGTCATGGAACCATGCGGCGCGTTTCGCACTGTTGATCAGCGTCGGCACGTTGCGGAAATGCAGGCTGCCGGCATAGGCGTCCGACAGGGCCTGCCCGTCCGTGAAACCGTTCTCCGGCTGGTGGCAGCTGGCGCAGGACAGCTCGGTATCGCCGGAAAGTCGCGGGTCGAAAAACAAACGTTTGCCAAGGGCCGCCTTGGCTGGGTCGAACTCTATGGCTTCGACCGGGCCCGGCTCTTGCGCCTGGGCCTGGTGAACCGGGAACGCGACGCCCATCGTCAGCAGTGATACTGTCGACAGCGCCGAGAACCATGTTCTGGCTTTGGTCATCATCTAAAAGCCCCTTTTCGCTATTCCGATCTCTCGGTTGGCCGAGGACCGGCTTTGCAAAGAGTAAAGGGCAGTTGTTTCGCGAGAATTTGATCCGGATTAAAATCTACGAAAAGATGTTAAGAAATGTAACGAACTCTAGCCGACCGATGCCCGGATGAAACGGGCAAGCTGCTGAATTTCAACCGGCTTCTGCGCCATGATCAGATTGTCGGCAGCCGTCAGATTTTCCATGTCATCGAAATAACTGCTGATCAGGATCGCGGGCACATCGCCCCTGACGGACCGCGCCGCATCGATCAGGGCGTTGCCCATCAGGCCCGGCATCTTGAGATCGGTCACGATCACATCATAGGCACCGGGATCGGTACTGAACGCCTGCAGCGCCTTGGTTGAATCAGCATAAGCTTCGACCCGGTAGCCATACCGCGTCAGCAACTGGCGAGTGATATAAAGCACGTTGTCGTCGTCATCTACCAGCAGCACATGTTCGTCTCCGGTGATTGCGGTGACTTCGGCTTGTTCCTCGTGGCTGAGGGCTGGCATCAGCGGATAGAACAGGCTGAAACACGTGCCTTCGCCGGGGGTTGACTGCAATGCAACCCGGCCGTGGCATTCCTCGACACTGTTATGCACGATGGTCAGGCCCAACCCGGTTCCCTTGCCGACCGGTTTGGTCGAGAAGAAGGGTTGGAAAATCTGCTGCTGCAACGCGTCGGACATGCCGGGGCCATTGTCCTGCACGTCCAGTTGGATAACGCCGATAGCATCGTCGGGCAGATCGTCCAGTGCATCGCGTCCGGCCAGCCCGATGCGCAGCACCACCTCGCCCGGCTGATCGCCCATCGCCTCGAACGCGTTGTGGCACAGGTTCAGCAGGGTCTGGAAAAACAATGTGCCATCGAAATCGGAAAAGGCGCTGTCGACGCCGATCTCGAAACGGGTTTCCACATTGGGCGGGGCCGAAACCCGGATCAGATCCAGCGCCTCTTGCGTGGCCTTGACCATATCGCCGCGCACGGGGTTGCGCGGGCGCTGCCGCGCGAAGGTCAGCATCTTGCGCACCAGGGCCTGCGCCCGCCGTGCCGCGATGCGGATGTGGTTAACCGAGGTCTGGATGTCCGCGTTGCCCTCGGCGTCCAGCTCGATCAGGTCGGCATTGCCGGTAACGCTCATCAAAACGTTGTTGAAATCATGCGCGACCGAGCCGGCAAGGATGCCGACGCCTTCCATCTTCTGCACCTGCGCGAACTGTTCATGTGTGCGCCGGGTTTCGGTCAGGTCCTCGCCGATGCCGATGTAATGCGTGATGGCGCCATCCTGCCCCACCAGCGGGAAGATCGCCGTCGAGGCCCAATAATGGGTTCCGTCCTTACGCAGATTGCGGAACACGCCATACCAGCTTTGACCCTGTTCCAGCCGCTGCCGAAGGTCGCTATAGACACCCTGCCCGGAATGGCCCGATTGCAGCATCTTCGGCGTATGCCCATAGATCTCATCCGGCGCATAACCGCTGAGATCAAAGAACTTGCGATTGGCATATTCGATCTTCAGATCGGTGTCGGTGATGATGATCGAAGCGGGGCTTTGTTCCACCGCGCGGGCCAGTTTGCGCTCGGCAAGTTCGACCTGCTCGCGCAGCTCAAGCTCGGTCTTGAACCTGTGGTTGGTGCGCAGAATGTTGGCGATCAGCAACGTGGTCAGAATGGCGATCACGCCGACCACGATGACCAACCCGACCAGAAAGACCGAGAAGTTGCGCACCAGACGCTCGCCATCCGAAAAGGCCCGGACCATGCCGGACAGGCGATCATCGCGCTCGGCAATCCAAAGTTGCTCCAGCGTGGCCAGTGCGGCAAGGGCGTCGCGGTCGTCGACCCGTACCAGCGCATCGACCTCCTCGGCGCTCAGACCGGCGGCAATCCCGGTCTCGATCCTGGGGATGTTGCCGATATATTCATGCGCAACCGCTTCGATCCGGTTCAGCGCATCCAGTTCGGGCGCAGACGGTCCCGCGCCGCGATAGGCTTCGATGGTGGCAAGCAGGTTGTCGGATTGCTGGCGCAAGGTCGGACCATAGGATGGGTCCTGCCGCAGAACATAGTTCTTGAAGTTGTGGATCAGCCCACCATAGCCGAAATATTCCCGGATATCCGAAATCCAATAGCCGCGCGGCGTGGTCTCCACCGAATAGCTCTGCCAGGCCGTCCGCATATCGCCGATCCGGCTGCCGGTTTCGCGCGACATGTACAGGAACACCGACAGGATCAGCGCAAGCGCGACACCGATCCCGATTGCCACCAGCCACAGCCGTTTGGGATAGTCTTCCGGTATGCCCTGACCCGTCGCCATGCGCACGCGACGGTCTAGGTGTCGATATCCAGCGCCAGCGCATGAATGCGCGGGACGATGTCGCCCAGCGCCTTGTGCACAGCGCGGTGACGCGCCACACGCGTCTGCCCGCCAAACGCCGCCGCACGGATGCGCACGTTGAAATGGCTCTCGCCGCCTTCCTGATACCCCGCGTGGCCGCGGTGGCTTTCGCTGTCGTCGATCACCTCAAGCTCACGCGGGTCAAAGGCTGTTTGCAGACGGTCGCGGATTTCGTCGGTCACGCTCATTTTTATGCTCAACGGCAAATAAATTGCCGCTCCCCTCTTCTACTTTCGGCTGCTTAGATTAAACTGCTGCCTCCGAGTCGAAAAGATGCCTTCGTGAGGATGAGCAGATGGTAAAGTCAGATCCCTTCGGGTTCGATATGTCCGTGTCCAGCGCCAAGAAAAAGAAGCCGCGCGGTCGTCGGGGCATGTCCGGCGCGTCCGAGACCTCGACCCGAATCTGCGACCACGAGGGCTGTGAAGAGGCCGGCAAGTTCCGCGCGCCCAAAGCGCCGGATGTGCTGGATGATTTCTTCTGGTTCTGCCAGCAGCATGTGCGCGAATATAACCAGAAGTGGAACTTCTTCGACGGCACCACCGAGGCCGAGCTGAACGCGCAGCGATCGAAGGACAAAGTGTGGGAGCGCGAGACCAAGCCGATGGGCGACCCCGAGGCACGCGCCTGGGCCCGTCTGGGCATCGAGGACCCGCATCAGGTGCTGGGCGAAAACGCCACCAAGAACCCCGGCCGCGCCAATTCCGGCGGCCGCCGCCTGCCCCCCACCGAACGCCGCGCCATCGAGATCCTCGAAGCGCAGGACAGCTGGTCGAAGGCCGAGATCCGCAAGGCCTACAAGAAGCTGATCAAGGTGCTGCACCCGGATATGAACGGCGGCGACCGGTCACAGGAAGAACAGCTGCAAGAGGTGGTCTGGGCCTGGGATCAGATCAAGGACAGCCGGAGTTTCAAGTAAGGGACGCGATTAGAACCGAAATCTGCGGAGGTCCCCGCTCGCAATTCGCGGGCGGTCGCCGTTTTGCAAGGTCCGCTTGCGTCAAAGGTACGTGTCTTCTTCTGAGCACGCAGCCCCGAATGAAGTGCGTATTGGAAAATCGTGTGAATTTATGAGAGACTCAGGCCGCGAATGACGCCACCCTGAAACTCAAAAAGAGCACACAGAACGATTTCTGAGCAGGGTGATTTCAAGAGGTTTGGGCAGTTGCATCATTCCAACTGGCGGTTTGATACGCCAGCTTTAGGAAAGGACATTGCTTATGCGCCTTTTGGCAAAGTTGTTTTTCGGAATTGCGTGTATTGCATCCTCTCCAGCGCTCGCCGAGGGCTGCTTTCGTGTGCAACTCGACCGCAATTTCACGATCGGGGATCTTCCCGGTGATGCCCCTGCAGAAGGGTTTGTCTGCTATGATCTGTCCGTTCCCAGCGGCCAGAATATGAGCATCGAACTCGTCAGCGGTCGAAACGTATCGATTACCGTTCCCGGATATTATGATGCGCGCAATGACAGGATGTTTCTGGGCGGTTTGCCTGGACATCTTGAGATACGTGTTTTCCAGTTGATGCGCGCAGTCCGGTCAGAGCCGTTTCTGGTCAGACTGAGATTTGAGCCATCCGGTAACGGCTGATCTCACTCGGTGGTCTCAAGCCGTCGAAGGTTGAAAGTTGTGCGGTTTGCCACGGCTCTGTTGCGTATTTCGGCCTGTTTCGAATTGTGCATTTGGCTAAGCAAAAAACACTGCCAGCCCATAGCCCGCACCAGAACTTCACCCCTACTCCGCGTTCCACCGAGGCGCACCAATTGATGCCGGCACACGGGGCTGCCCAGCCCCTTGCCGGCCGAGCGAATAAGGCCAGTTTCAAAGAAAACCCCGCTCAGCTTTTCAGATACGCCTCTTTCGCTTGCCCTTGTCCGCAATATATTGCACCACACTCGGGTTCAAACCCGGTGAACGGGCCAGAGGATAAGGACAAGGCGCATGGCTGACGGATCGATCGATATCAACGCAAAACCTACCGAGGATATCTCGGTCCGTGAGGTGTTCGGCATTGACAGCGACATGGCGGTCAAAGGCTTTGCGGAAGCCAGCGACCGGGTTCCGGCCATCGACCACACCTATAAGTTCGACCCCGAAACCACGCTGGCGATTCTGGCGGGCTTTGCCCATAACCGCCGGGTGATGATCCAAGGCTATCACGGCACCGGTAAATCGACCCATATCGAACAGGTTGCAGCGCGCCTGAACTGGCCTGCGGTGCGGGTGAACCTGGACAGCCATATCAGCCGGATCGACCTGATCGGCAAGGACGCGATCAAACTGCGCGATGGCAAGCAGGTCACCGAATTCCACGAAGGCATCCTGCCCTGGGCCCTGCGCAATCCGGTCGCCATCGTGTTCGACGAATATGACGCGGGCCGCGCCGACGTGATGTTCGTGATCCAGCGCGTGCTGGAGCATGACGGCAAGCTGACCCTGCTGGACCAGAACGAGATCATCACGCCGAACCCGAATTTCCGCCTATTTGCGACTGCAAACACCGTGGGTCTGGGTGACACCACCGGTCTGTATCACGGCACCCAGCAGATCAACCAGGCGCAGATGGACCGCTGGTCGCTGGTCTCGACGCTGAACTACCTCAGCCACGATGCCGAGACGATGATCGTGCTGTCCAAGGCGCCGCATTATAACACCGAAAAGGGCCGCAAAACCGTCAGCCAGATGGTGACAGTGGCTGATCTGACCCGGACTGCGTTTATGAACGGCGACCTGTCGACGGTGATGAGTCCGCGCACCGTGATCAACTGGGCTCAGAATGCCGAGATTTTCCGCAATGTGGGCTACGCTTTCCGCCTGTCCTTCCTGAACAAATGCGACGAGCTTGAGCGTCAGACCGTGGCCGAGTTCTATCAGCGTTGTTTTGATGAGGAATTGCCGGAAAGCGCGGCCTCTGCGAGCTTGGGGTGATTGCATTCTTTGTCATAGCTTCGGTCTGGGTCGTTTTTGATTCAGTTTGGCTGTTTGACAAAGTAGATTGGAAAAAGACGGCGCCTTCGGACATGACGGCGTCGCAATATGTTCACCTGACACGGTTGCGTTGGGAGTGTGTCATACTCTTCTTAGCAACAATGATCTGGAGTACGTTCATTGTCTAAACCAAACGACAACCCTGCTGATCCGTTCAAGAAGGCTCTGGCCGAGGCTACCAAGGTCATGGCCGATGACCCCGAGCTGTCGGTGACCTATACGGTCGACCCCTCGGGCATGTCTGGCGAGTCGATGCGGTTGCCGCAAGTGTCGCGCCGGATGACCCGCGAAGAGGTGCTGCTGGCGCGCGGCACGGCGGATGCTCTGGCGTTGCAGCGCAAGTATCATGACGATGCGACCCATGCCCGCTATGCGCCGCCGGGCGATATGGCGCGGGACCTCTATGAAGCGATGGAAGTTGCGCGCTGCGAGGCGATGGGCGCGCGGGATATGCCCGGCACCGCGTCCAATATCGACGTCAAGATCGGGCATGAAGCGATCCGGCGCGGTTATGACCAGTGCAAACAGCCAGCGGATGCACCTCTGGCGGTGGCGGCGGGCTATCTGATCCGGCATCTGGCCACCGGGCGCGATCTGCCGCCTGCGGCCGAGAACATCATGAACCTGTGGCGTGGGTTCATCGAAGAGCAAGCTGGTGGGACGTTGGAGAATCTGGACGAGATTCTTTCGGATCAGGCGGAATTTGCCAAGTTCGCGCGCCAAATGATCAAGGATCTGGGATACGGCGACCAGCTGGGCGACGACCCGGATGAGCTGGACGACGAGCAGGAGGATCAGGCCGAGGAAGACGCCGAGGAGCAGCCCGATCCCGACAGCACCGGTCAGGATGATCAGGACGAACAGGACGCCGATGCGACGCCTGAGCAGACTCAGGAAGAGCAGCAGGACCAGTCTCAGGCGCAGGTCTCGATGGACGAGATGGCCGAGGATGAGTTGGGCGATGAGGCCGAGATGCCCGAGGGCGAGGCCCCTCTGGAGCCGCCTGCCCCACCGCCAGCGTCCGAGGCCGATCCCGATTACAAGGTCTACCTGAACACCTACGATGAAGAGATCGCTGCCGAGGATTTGGCGGAACCGGCGGAACTGGAACGGCTGCGCGCCTATCTGGATCAGCAGCTTGAGCCTTTGAAAGGCGCTGTCAGCCGTCTGGCCAACAAGTTGCAGCGCCGGTTGCAGGCACAGCAGAACCGGTCGTGGGAGTTTGATCGCGAGGAAGGCATTCTGGATGCAGGCCGTCTGGCGCGGGTGGTGGCCAACCCCACAACGCCGCTGAGTTTCAAGGTCGAGAAAGACACCGAATTCCGCGACACGGTGGTGACGCTGTTGCTCGATAATTCGGGGTCGATGCGCGGCCGTCCGATCTCGATCGCCGCGATCTGCGCCGACGTTCTGGCGCGGACGCTGGAACGGTGCAACGTGAAGGTTGAAATTCTGGGCTTTACCACCCGGGCCTGGAAAGGCGGTCAGGCGCGTGAGGCATGGCTGAACGATGGCCGCCCGCAGCAGCCGGGGCGTCTGAACGATCTGCGCCACATCATCTATAAAGGGGCCGACGCGCCATGGCGGCGGGCACGGCCCAATCTGGGCCTGATGATGAAAGAGGGCCTGCTGAAGGAAAATATCGACGGCGAGGCGCTGGAATGGGCGCATCGCCGGATGCTGGCGCGGCGTGAGCAGCGCAAGATCCTGATGGTGATTTCAGATGGCGCGCCGGTCGATGATTCCACGCTCAGCGTGAACCCGGCGAACTATCTTGAGAAACACCTGCGCGACGTGATCGCAATGGTGGAAAAACGCAAGATGGTGGAATTGCTGGCCATCGGCATCGGGCATGATGTGACCCGCTACTACGACCGCGCGGTGACGATCACAGATGTCGAGCAACTGGCAGGCGCCATGACCGAGCAATTGGCGGCCCTGTTCGACAGCGACCCACGGGCACGGGCGCGGGTTATGGGGATGAAGCGGGTCGGTTGACGGCCCGCCGTCTTCGCGGCACACTCAAATCCATCCAAGCAAAGCTGTGCGCCATATAGGTCGCCGCCAGTGGCGATGTGCCGGATAGCGCAGCAAAGCAGTATCGAAGGGCAGGAACATACGCAGTTCTCCTGTCTGGTGATTGGACTGTGCCCCAACCGGACCAAGCCTGCTTGAAGCCGGTCCTGCGATTCCCCCTAGAAACCCTTGAGATTGTTGTTGAACCTTGTCGTTCCGCGAGAAACGGAGTGTATTTGCCCCATGCGCTATGAGTTTGCAGATTGTATTCTGGACGTGGATCGCCACGTCCTGACCCGCCGCGGTGAGCCGGTTGCAATAGAACCGCAGGTGTTCGATCTGCTGGTGCTGCTGGCAGAGCATCCGGGGAAACTGGTGCCCCGAGACGAAATCATCGCGCGGGTCTGGAATGGCCGCTATGTCTCGGATTCGACCATCAGTGCGCGCGTGGCAGCAGCACGGCGGGCGGTTGGGGATGATGGCAAAGCACAACGCATCATTCGGACAGTCGTGCGGCGCGGGTTGCAGATGACGGCGGATGTGGCCCGTGATACCGGCGCCGGTTCAGACGGCGACAGCCAGACGCAACGGTTGCGGTATGCCCGAGGTGCTGAGGGGCGCGCGATTCCCTATACGCTTTTCGGCGATGGGCTGCCTGTTCTGCGCATCGGCTCGGTCGTGCATGATCTAGAGGCCGAATGGCGCATCCCGTCAGAGCGTACCCGGTTGCAGGATATGGCAAGCCGGTTCCGGCTGCTGCGGTACAACAAGAACCACAGCGTCAGCTCGGATTCAGACCATCAGGCGGTGTATGATCGCAGGATTGAAGAGATTCTGAGTGTCACGCAGGCCGCAGGTTTTGACCGGTTTTCCATTCTTGGCGAAATGGGCGGAACCTTTCCCGCCTTGCACTTTGCCGCAAGATATCCGGAGCGGGTCGAAAAGCTGGTAATCTCTGGCGGATGGGCCGAAGGGCGCGATTACCGTGAAGAGGCCCGGCACCCCGACTCGATCCGGACGCTGATTTCCGAAGGTTGGAACACCCCGGGCAGCGGCTTTGCGATAGGCGCGGAATTCAGCTATTTCCCGGAAGGCCCGCTGGACAGCGTCCGGCATATGGTCGACGAAATGCAGGCGCTTTACTCCAGCGAACAAAGGCTTCTGTATCGCGACATCGCCAACAGCACCTCGATCCTGCATCTGCTTCCGAAGGTGCAATGCCCGACGCTGGTTTTGCATGGGCGGCACGCGGCGGTTCACCCCTTGTCAGAGGCGCGCAAGCTGGCGGCGGGGATTCCCAACGCTGCACTGGTGATCCTTGAGACCGGCAATCAGATCCCGCTGCCGGGAAATGACGTCTACGACACGTATATCCAAACCTTGCAGAGCTTTCTGGAAGCGGAAGAATAGCGCGGCACCGGGGCGCTGGACATTTTGCGCCACAGGCCGCAGGTTTGCGCGCAACAAGACCGACGAATGAGGCCCCGATGTTCCAGAGTTTCGAAGTGACCGCGCGCCCGGAACAGGGGCCTCCGCGACTGGCTGCGTTGCGGGCTGAGTTGGCGAAGGACGGGTTGGACGGGTTTCTGATCCCCCGTGCCGATGCGCATCAGGGCGAATATGTGGCCCCCCGGGACGAACGGCTGGCCTGGCTGACCGGGTTTACCGGGTCCGCTGGGTTTTGCGCGGCGTTGACCCATGTGGCTGGTGTGTTCATCGATGGGCGCTATCGCACTCAGGTCAAGGCGCAGGTGGCTGAGGAGTATACTCCGGTGCCATGGCCCGATGTCAGCCTGAGCGCGTGGCTGAAAGAACAACTGCCCAATGGCGGCAAGGTCGGGTTCGATCCGTGGCTGCACGCGGCCGGGCAAATCTCGGGCGCGCGGAAAGATTTGGGCGACAGCGGCATCGAGCTGGTGCGTTGTGACAATCTGGTGGATCGGGTCTGGGCCGATCAGCCCGACCCTCCGATGAACCCGGTCAAGGCACATCCGATTGAATTTGCGGGGGAAAGTGCGGACAGCAAGATCAACCGTCTTGCAAAGGCACTGCGAGAAGCCGGGCGCGCGGCGGCTGTGATTACGCTGCCGGATTCGATCATGTGGCTGTTGAACATTCGTGGCTCGGACATCGACTATATCCCGGTGGCGCATGGGTTCGCCATTCTGCACAGTGACGGATGTGTCGATCTGTTCATGGCCGCTGCCAAGCTGACCGAAGTCTCGGATCATCTGGGCGATCAGGTGACGATCCATGAGCCGGAAAGCTTCCTTGCCGCTGTCGAGAAACTGGAAGGCGCGGTGCAGGTAGACCCGAACACAGTGCCGCAGATCGTGGCGGAGGCGTTGCAAGACCGGATGGTCGAAGACGGAGACCCTTGCGCCCTGCCTAAAGCCTGCAAAAACCCCGCCGAGATTGCAGGCAGTGCCGAGGCGCATCTGCGCGACGCCGCAGCGGTTGTGGAACTGCTCTGCTGGCTGGATGCGCAGGTTCTGGGCAGTCTGACCGAGACTCAGGTGGTGACGCAGTTGGAAGAATGCCGCCGCCGGGATAATGCGCTGCAGGATATCTCATTCGATACAATCGCTGGTGCCGGGCCGAATGGTGCGATCATGCATTACCGGGTGACCGAGGAAACCGACAGCCGTTTGGAAAACGGTCAGATGCTGGTGCTGGACAGTGGCGGGCAGTATCTGGATGGCACCACCGATATCACCCGGACAATCGCCATCGGTGACGTGGGGGAAGAGGAAAAGACCTGCTTCACCCGTGTGCTCAGGGGCATGATCGCCATGTCGATGCTGCGCTGGCCGGTCGGCATGGCCGGGCGCGATATCGAATGCGTGGCGCGCCTGCCGCTTTGGCTGGCGGGGCAGGATTTCAACCATGGGGTCGGGCATGGTGTGGGAACCTACCTCAGCGTGCACGAAGGCCCGCAGCGCCTGTCGCGCATCAGCCATGTCTCGCTGGAGCCGGGCATGATCCTGTCCAATGAACCGGGATATTACCGCGAAGGGGCCTTTGGCATCCGGCTGGAGAACCTCGTGGTGGTGGAAGAGGCCCCCGCCTTGCCCGGTGGCGATGACGAGCGGGCCATGCTGCAATGGCGCACGTTGACCTATGTGCCCATCGACCGGCGCCTGATCGTGGTGGACATGCTGAGCCGCGAAGAACGCGCCTGGCTGAACGCTTATCACCGCGACGTGGCGGAAAAAATCCGTCCAAGGCTGGGCGAAGCCGCTCAACTGTGGTTGGATGCCGCAACTGCGCCGGTCTGACACCGGTTTGTCACATAGAATGTGCAAGGGGAAACCCGCAAGAGCCGACGGAAGGAACAGACATGGCCAATCAGATCACGATCCGCAAAGCACAGGGCAAATGGAGCGTCCGGTCGGGCGGTGCCATTCTGGGTGAGACCAGCAATGCGCTTGAGCTACTGGATGGGGACAATGACCCGGTGATCTACTTCCCACGCTCTGACATCGCGATGGCCTTTCTGGACCGGACCGACAAGGTGACCCATTGCACAAGCAAAGGGGACGCAACACATTTCTCGATCGTGAATAAATCCTCGGTCACGGAAAACGCTGCGTGGAGCTATGAGGACCCAAGCGACGCGGTGGCCGCGATCAAGGATCATCTGGCCTTCTACCCTCAGGACTCGATCAAGGTGGAACAACTCTGAAGGCCACAGTGTGGCCGGTTAACAGGTCAAAGAACTTCGGATAAGCTGCGGGCATTGTCATTTAGATTTTTGCCCGAGGGTTTGCTTTGAAGAAAATCGTAATCTGCTGTGATGGCACCGGCAATGAGATCAAGGAAAACCAATCCAACGTTCTGAAATTCTATCGCGTCCTGAAGGAAAGCGAGGATCAGATCGGGTTTTATGATCCCGGCGTCGGCACGATCTCGAACAGTGGCGCTTGGAGCCGTTTCAAGAATCAGCTCAAGGGTGTGTTCGGACTGGCCACCGGCTATGGGCTGGATGCCAACGTGCTGGACGCCTACAGGTTCCTGTTGCGTCATTATGAAGACGGAGACGAGATTTATCTGTTCGGCTTTTCGCGCGGGGCCCATACGGTGCGGGTTCTGGCCGGGTTTATCAACATGGTCGGTCTGCTGCATGGGCATCAGGAGCATCTGTGTGCCTACGCGCTGACGGCCTACAAGCAGTCCGGTGCAAAAGACGCATTCGACATCGCCTGGCGCGTGCAGGAGGTTCTTGATGCCCGCCATGTCACCATCCGGTTCATGGGATGCTGGGACACGGTCGCCTCGGTCATCGTGCCGCGCCCGGACCGGATGTACCTGCCTTCGCTGGAATCTCTACCCTACACGCATATGAACCCCTGCGTGCGGGTGTTTCGCCATGCCTGCGCCATTGACGAGCGGCGGCGCATGTTCCGCCTGTCCCGCTGGGAAGAGCCGCAGTTGTTCAAGACAAACCCTTTCATCAAGGATGAAGATGCCGAGCCGCAGGACATCAAGCAGGTCTGGTTCGCGGGCGTGCACGGGGACAATGGCAGCGGATATCCCGAACAAGAGAGTGGCGCGGCGAAATACCCGTTGGGCTGGATGGTGGACGAAGCGCGTAACCATGGGCTGGTGTTCCGCGAGACCATGGTCAAGCGTCTGGTGAATGGCGAGACCCCGAAAAATGTCAAACCCGGCAGCAAACGCGACTATGCCGCGCCCAGCGCGAAGGCGCAGTTGCATGACTCGATGACGTTCTGGTGGCGGTTCCTTGAATATCTGCCCAAGCGCAGGAAACGGCATGACAATCCCAAAACGCAGGAAGAAGGCGGCCTTTATCTGCCCTTGCACGAGCCACGTTTCATCCCTGACGGGGCCATGATACATGCCTCGGTGCGGGAAAGGATGGCGATGAATACCGGCTACGCCCCGGAGAATCTGCCAAACACATGGTCAAACCCGGAGGATGAGAATGACTAAGCGGAACGCTTCCATCGCGGCATTGCTGATGCTGACACCTGTTGCTGCGCTGGCCAATACCGGGCTGGCAAATCCGGCAGCGACCTATTGCATCGCGCAGGGCGGGCTTTATGGCATTCAGGACGGGGCCGATGGCCAAAGCGGGATTTGCCAGTTGCCGGACGGCACCAGGATCGATGCCTGGACCTATTTTCGCGAAAACCACTCTGACCATAAAAGCGACAGCTTTGTCAGGCTTGCAAACCCGGCAGCGACCTATTGCATCGAAATCGGCGGCAGCTATCGCATTGAAGACACCGATCAAGGTCAGGTGGGTATCTGCACCAAGCCTGATGGTACGTCGCAGGATGCCTGGGCGCTGTTTCGGGCGGAAAACCCGGAATAAGTCCGGTCTTTTGTCAGACCGAAAACAGGCGACGCTTGGAGGCGCGGATTTCGCGTTCCTGCTGCTCTTGCCCTTTGCGGAATGAGCTTTCGACAAAATCCATGTGATCGCGGGCGGCTTTTTCGGCCCAGTCCGGGTCACCCTCCAGAATAGCCTGAGCGATTTCCTTGTGCTGGGCCAGCAGCAATTCGCCCGAGCCGTCCATCGTTCTTAGAAACCGGCGGTTATAGAAGACGCCCTGACGGGTCAGATCATAGACCGAAGCCATCATGTGGATCAGCGTGGTATTCTGGCTGGCATCGACAACCGCCGAATGCAGGCGAAAGTCGGCCTCTTCACTGGCGTCGGCATCGTCTTCTTCCCACGCCCTTTGCATCTCGTCGATGATTTCCGAGATGCGTTCCTTGTCGGATTGCGTGGCCCGCAGCGCGGCAAGATGGCTGGCAAACGCCTCCTGCTCGCGCCGGTATTCGAGATAGTCGTAGAACGCGCCGCCATGCCGGGCGTAAAGCGACAACAGCGCCGGAGACATTGCCCGACCGGTCAGCGCCGCGATGAACGTCCCCTCGCCATGTCGCACCGAGACCAGGCCCCGCTGTTCGAGGATCTGCAGCGCCTCGCGCAGTTTAGGGCGCGAGACGGACATCGCCTCGGCCAGGTCCCGTTCCGAGGGCAATCTGCGGCCTTCTTTCAGGATGCCATCGACGATCATCGTCTCGATCTGCTCGACCACCGCGTCGGCAATTGATTCGTGGCCGATGGGCTCAAAAGGGCTGTTGTTGCTCATGCCGATCCTGCTGCGCGTCATTATTCGTGAATTTTTAGTTGTTCACTAAATTTACCAATCCGCCAAGTTTATGCAAGCAATACTACCCAAAACTACGGATGGATGTCGATTTTCTATCTGTTTGCAAAATATAGATAACTTCTAAACCCTCAGACTTTTGGCACGAAATGCCCCTGATTTGGCATCACCTCAGAATGGCTCGCCCCATGCGATCAGTGGTAAATAAAATTGTTGACTACTAGTGTTGGTAAAAAATATTTACCTCTTATGTCGCCGCCATGGCGGGATTTTCGGCAGTCGGTTGATCGGCTGGCACATACCTTGGAGGAGAAACCATGAAGACCACCCTGACATCACTCGCCGTTGCGGCCTCGCTGCTGGCGGCTCCGGTTGCCCATGCAGCGGACAAGATGCTGCTGAAAACCCCGATTGCGTTCTCGACTGCGCTGCCGGGGCTAGGTTCGCCGATCCCGCGCGTGGCCGAGCAGCTGGACCTGATGTCCGGCGGTACGCTGAAGATGAAGGTCTATGAGCCCGGCAAGCTGGTTCCGCCGTTTGAAATTCTGGATGCGGTGTCTTCGGGCAAGATCAACTCAGGCTATACCACCGCCGGTTACTGGGCGGGCAAAATCCCGGCCGCGCCGCTGTTCTCGGCCGTTCCGTTCGGGCCTGAGGCGGGCGAATACATGGCATGGCTGTATTACGGCAACGGCATAAGCCTGTATCAGGAGATGTATGATCAGGCCGGTTTCAACGTCCACGTCATCCCCTGCGCCATCATCGCCCCTGAAACCTCGGGCTGGTTCGCGAATGAGATCAACAGCCCCGAAGATCTGAATGGTCTGAAGATGCGCTTCTTCGGTCTGGGCGGCGAAGTGATGCAGAAGCTTGGCGTCGCGACCTCGCTGCTGCCCGGTGGTGAGATATTCCCGGCGCTGGAAAAGGGCGCGATTGACGCGACCGAGTTCTCGATGCCCGCCATCGACGCGCGCCTCGGCTTCCACAAACTGGTCAAGTACAACTACTTCCCCGGCTGGCACCAGCAGGCGACGGTGTTTGAGCTGATGATCAATAAGGACGTCTGGAACGAAGCCAGCGACCAGCACAAAGCAATCATCGAAAATGCTTGTAAGGCGTCGATGGCTGACAGCTTTGCCGAAGGCGAAGCGATCCAACACGCAGCGCTGCTGGACAATGTCGAAAACAACGGCGTTCAGATCAAGCAATGGAATGACGAGATGCTGTCGACCTTCCGCGCGACCTGGGAAGAGGTTGCCGCAGAGCAGGCCGCCAATGACGAATTCTTTGCCAAGGTTCTGGCCGACATGACCGAGTTCCGCGACGGTTACGCCGTCTGGAAAGAGAACGCGTTCCTCCCCCGCAAGTGATTAAACACTTGCGAATTTCTGAGGGCGGCACCGATCCGCTGCCCTCAGAACCCAGATTTTCTTCATTTCCCAAACGACCCGGGCGCATTCCCGTCCCCACCGCCAAACTCTTGAGGAGGAGACCATGGCCGAGACACAGCGTCATCAGGACGACCCGATTGAAGTCTATGAAAGCATCCTTGAGCATGGCGAGCCCGACCGCCAGAAACTGGCCGTTGCCATCGACAATGGCGTCAAGGCGGTGGGCCATGTGGTCATGTGGGCCAACCTGCTGCTGGTTGCGGCCATCGTATCGCAAGTGGCGCTGCGCTATTTGCTGAACCAGAACTACCCCAAACTGGATGAAATTCAGTGGCATTTCTACGGGCTGGTGACGATGATCGGCATCTCTTACGCTCTAGTCACTGACAGCCATGTGCGGGTGGATCTGCTGCATATGCAGCTCAGCCAGCGCGCGCGGCGGATTATCGAGATCATCGGGATTTTTACCCTGCTGGTGCCGTTCATCTATCTGATGATCGATCAGGGATACGACTATTTCTACGAAAGCTGGCGGGTCAACGAATCCTCGGACAGCCCCACTGGCTTGCCCGCACGTTGGGCCTTGAAAGGCGTGATCCCGGCCAGTTTCATTCTGCTGGCTCTGGCAGCGGGCGCGCGGCTGATCCATGACCTGCACGCGCTGTTCATGAACCTTGAGGAAGAGCGACAGGGCAAAGGCCTGCGCCTGATCCTCTGGGCCTTGCTGGGCTTTGCCGTGGTCGCGACCGCGCTGACTTTCCTTGTCGAGACGACCGAGGAAAAGCTGGTCATCGCCATGTTCCTGACCTTCATCGCGCTGCTGTTCACCGGCTTCCCGGTCGCGTGGACGCTGGCGGGAGTCGGTGTTGCCTATTGCGGTCTGGCCTATCTGTTCGACAACGGCATGATGAACTGGACCGGGCTTGAGGAAACGCTGACCGGGCTGGACTATCTGACGCTGGGCGCGGTGGTGAACCGCGTCTATGCCACCATGTCGAATGCGGTTCTGGTGGCGCTGCCGATGTTCATTTTCATGGGCCTGATGCTGGACGAATCCGGTGTAGCCGAGCGGCTGATGTCTTCAATGCAGCGCCTGTTTGGAACAGTGCGCGGCGGGTTGGCAATCACGGTAACGATGATCGGCATCATTCTGGCCGCCTCGACCGGCATTATCGGGGCGTCTGTGGTTCTGCTGGGCGTGCTGTCCCTGCCTTCGATGATGGAGCAGAAATACAGCCCCTCATTGGCCGCCGGTGTGGTCAGCGCATCGGGGACACTGGGCATCCTGATCCCGCCGTCAATCATGCTCGTGATCATGGCGGACCAGATGGCCTTGTCGGTCGGCGATCTGTTCATGGCCGCAGTGTTCCCCGGTGTGATCATCGGAGCATTGTATCTGACCTATATCTTCGTCATCGCGCTGATCAAACGCGACGTGGCCCCGGTGCCTGAGGGCGCAACCCGTCCCGACTGGGCAGCAGTCAAGGACGTGCTGATCGCCGTACTGCCGACACTGGCGCTGATCCTTGCCGTACTGGGGTCGATCTTTGCGGGCCTGACCACGCCAACCGAAGCCTCGGGCGTGGGCGCTTTGGGCGCGACACTGCTGGCGCTGGGATATCGCAAGTTGACGCTGGCCAAGCTGGTGAACGTACTGAAAGCCACGTTCAACACCACTGCCTATATCTTTGCGATCTTCCTGGGTGCGACGGTGTTCTCCTACGTCCTGCGGGAACTGGGCGGTGACGCTCTGATCGAGGATATGATCCATGGCACCGGACTTGGCCCCAACGGCACCGTATTCATGATCCTGTTCATCGTCTTCCTGCTGGGCTTCGTACTGGACTGGATCGAAATCACGCTGATCGTCCTACCCCTGATGCGACCCATCGTGAACGGGCTGGGCCTTGAAATCGACGGCTTTGGCGTTATCGATGAACCTGCGCTGGTGTGGTTCGTGATCCTTGTGGCGGTGACCTTGCAGACCTCGTTCCTGACGCCCCCAGTTGGGTTTGCGCTTTTCTACCTGAAAGGGGTCTGCCCGCCCGAGATCAAGCTGACCGATATCTACAAAGGCATCATCCCGTTCGTGATCCTGCAGTTGACCGGCCTGTTCTTTGTCTTCCTATGGCCGCAACTGGCGACCTGGCTTCCTTCGGTCGCGTATTAAGGAGGGCTACGGGATGACCGATTCCGATCTGATCAAACGTCTTCAGACCATTTGCGGGCGGCGGCGCGTTTTGACCTCAGCCCGCAGCACCCGGCATTTTCGTCGGGGGTTCCGATCGGGTGAAGGCGACGCGCTGGCGGTGGTTCAACCCGCCACGTTGTTGGAACAATGGAAGGTGTTGCAGGCCTGTGTCGCCGCCGACAAGATCGTCATCATGCAGGCCGCCAATACCGGCCTGACCGAAGGGTCTACGCCCAAGGGCCGCTATGATCGCGATGTGGTGCTGATCAATACGCGGCGGATGGATGATCTGCATCTGATCAATGATGGCAAACAGGTGATCAGCTTTCCGGGCAGCACCTTGTTTGCGCTGGAAAAGCTGCTGGATCCGATCGGGCGTCAGCCGCATTCGGTGATTGGATCATCGTGCATCGGGGCCTCGGTCGTGGGCGGGGTGTGCAACAATTCGGGCGGTTCGCTCGTCGAGCGTGGCCCCTCCTATACTGAACTTTCTCTGCACGCCCGCATCACGCGGGATGGCCAACTGGAACTGGTCAATCATCTGGGAATAAACCTGGGTGACTCGCCCGAAGAAATCCTGACCCGTCTGCAGAACGGTGATTTCTGCACAACAGATGTCGAGACCGACAATCGCAAGGCCTCCGACACCGATTATGCCCGCCGGGTGCGCGATGTGGATGCCGACACCCCGGCCCGGTTCAACGCCGACAAATCCCGCTTGTACGAGGCCGCCGGGTGCGCCGGAAAACTCGCCGTCTTTGCCGTTCGGCTGGACACCTATCCCAAGAACGGCAGCGAGCGTACATTCTATGTCGGCGCCAAGGACACCAGCGCCCTGACCGAGCTACGCCGCCGCATCTTGTCGGGGTTCAACACCCTGCCGGTCAGCGCCGAATATATGCATGAAGAGGTCTTCGACATCTCGGATCGCTACGGCAAGGACACCATGGTGATGATCGACAAGCTGGGCACCGACCGGCTGCCCACCTTCTTTGCGTTGAAAGGTGCGGTGGATGCGCGGTTCGAGGCTATTCCGGGTCTGTCGAATTTCACCGACCGTTTCATGCAGTTCACGATGCGGTTCTGGCCCGATATCCTGCCCCGCCGGATGCGCGCCTATCGCGACCGCTTCCCCCATCACCTGATCCTGAAAATGCACGATGGTGGCATCGACGAGGCGCGCGCGCTGCTGAGCGACATGGTGGATGAGGAGCGTCTGGATTTCTTCGAATGTGACCCGCGCGAGGCCAAGATCGCCGGTCTGCACCGCTTTGCTGCTGCCGGGGCCGCAATCCGTTACATGAAAGTGCACGCGCATGAGGTCGAAGACATCATCGCGCTGGACATCGCCCTGCGTCGCAATGATGTGAACTGGTTCGAGGAATTGCCCCCCGAGCTGGCGGATCAACTGCTCAGCAAGCTCTATTACGGGCATTTCATGTGCCACGTTCTGCATCAGGATTACATCGTGAAGAAAGGGGCCGACCCCAAGGCGCTGAAGGCAGGGATGCTGGAGATTCTGGATCAGCGCGGGGCCGAGTACCCGGCCGAACACAATGTAGGACACCTTTATGCGGCCAAGCCGGATCTGGCAGCGTTCTACAAATCGGTTGACCCGACCAACAGCATGAACCCCGGCATCGGGAAAATGTCGCGCAACAAGCACTATAGCTGACGGGCTTTTTGGCCACGAAAGACTCGACTCTGCATCCAAGGAAACCTAAAAAGAACAAATACAGAACATTTGGTTTCCAGCATGCTCGATGGCACCCGACGGCGTATCGTTTCACTGTGGTTTCCCCGGCTGGCAAGCGACCGGGCTCTGCGTCTGCGTCCGGTCGAGGGGCCGTTTGTTCTGACGCTGAAACAGAACAATGCAAACCGGGTGTATTGCCTGAACACGCAGGCCCAGCGGCAGGGCCTGCATTGCGGCATGCCCTACTCCGATGCCCGCGCCTTTTGCCCCGATCTGCAAAGCCATCCCGCCGACCCGCAGGGGGATCAGCGGTTTCTGCACGCTTTGCGCCGCTGGGCGACCCGCTATTGCCCCTGGGTCGGGCTCGAGGGTGAGGATGGGCTGGTTCTGGACATCACCGGATCGGCGCATCTTGCGGGCGGGGAAGAGATGATGCTGACCGATATGCGCAGGCGTCTGGCCCGGGCCGGGCTGGCGGTGCAGATCGGCCTTGCCCCGACACGCGGCGCGGCCTGGGCCCTGGCGCATTATGGTGAAGGGGTCGCGGATGAGGATACGCTGAAAGCCATCCGCGCCCTGCCGGTGGCGGCGCTGCGGCTGGATGAGGACACCTCGGTCGCGCTGCAACGGCTGGGCCTGCGCCGGATTGGCGAGCTGGCGCAAACCCCGCGCGCGCCATTGACGCGCCGGTTTGGCCCCGAGGCGCTGATGCGGCTGGATCAGGCGCTGGGGGATCAACCCGAACAGATCACCCCGTTGGCCGATCCGCCCCATTACGGCGTGCGCATGACCCTGCCTGAACCCATTGGCCTGCTGTCCGACATGATGGCCGGGGCCGAACGGCTGCTGGAACGGCTCTGCGACAAGCTGAAAGCGCAAGAGATGGGTGCGCGCAAGCTGTGCATGACCCTGCGCCGGGTGGATCAGGATCACCAGCAGGTCGAGCTGCGCCTTGCCCGCCCCCTGCGCGATCCGCATCGCATCCTGCCCCTGTTCGAACGCGGACTGGCCGAGGTGGATGCGGGCTTCGGGATCGATCAGTTCCGGCTGCAGGCCACGCAGGTCGAACCCCTGCCCGTGCGCCAGATCAGCCGCGCCGTAAGCCGGGACAAGGATCAGTTGGACGACCTGATCACCCGCATCGGCACCCGGATCGGGCTGGAACAAATCCACCGCCTGCTGCCTGCGCAAAGCCATATCCCCGAGCGCAGCTTCATCATCTCGCCCGCCGCCTATTCCGACCCCGCAGGCGGGTGGGCCGCCCTGCGTCCGCGCCCTCTGCAACTGTTTCCTCCGGAACCCATTGCCGGATCGGGCCCACATCCGCCGCGCCGCTTTCGCTGGCGGCGCATGTCGCTGACCACGGGCCGCTCAACCGGCCCTGAACGCATCTGCCCCGAATGGTGGCTGGAGGACGAGAACTGGCGCACGGGCTTGCGCGATTACTGGCAGGTCGAAACCCGGCAGGGGCGGCGGTTGTGGCTGTATTACACGCCGCAAAATCCGGGATGGTTCGTGCATGGGGAATTCGCATGAGCAAACCGAACCCGCCCAGCTCACACGCGCAGGACCCCGGCTATGCCGAGTTGGGCGTGACCACCAATTTCACCTTCCTGACCGGGGCGTCCCACCCCGAAGAGCTGGTGACCCGCGCGGCCGAACTGGGCCTGAAGGCCATCGCAATCACCGACCGGAACTCACTGGCCGGGGTGGTTCGGGGCTGGAGCGCGCTGAAAGAGCTGCGGCGCGAGGCCGAAGGGGCGGTTCAGATCCGCTCGCAGCACCGCCTCGATTCTTCATCCCGACAAGAGGTCGGGCATGTGCAGCCGCTCGACAAACCGGATGTGCCCGCCCTGCCCAAGCTGATCGTCGGCTGCCGGCTGGTTCTGCGCGACAGCGCGGTGCACTGGTTGGCCCTGCCCCGTGACCGCGCCGCCTACCAGCGGCTGACCCGCCTGCTGACGCTGGGCAAGCGGCGGGCCGAGAAAGGGGAGTGCCATCTGGATCTGCAGGATATGCTGGCGGCCTGTCAGGGGATGATCCTGATCGCGCTGCCGCAGGCGGGGTTGAAGCAGGCCATCCCCGACATTCAGACCGTCCGGCGGCAGTTCCCCAATGCGGTCTTTCTGGGTGCCGCACCGCGCTATGACGGCAGTGACCGGGCCTATCTGGCGGCCTGCGCGCAGGCGTCACAGCAGACCTCGGCCCCTATGGCGGCGGTGGGGGATGTGCTGATGCACCGTGGCAGCCGCCGCCAACTGGCCGATGTGCTGACCTGCATGCGCGAGCACGTCACCATTGACCAGATCGGCACAAGCGCCCTGCCCAATGCCGAACGGCGGCTGAAAGGTTATGCAGATATGGCCCGGCTGTTTCAGGACCACCCCGGCGCGCTGCGCCGCACACTGGAAATCGCCGACCGCTGCAGCTTTGACCTGAGTGAGCTGTCCTACGAATACCCAGACGAGATCGCCAGCACCGAGACCCCGCAGGCGCGGCTGGAACGTCTGGCGCGCGAGGGGCTGAAACGGCGCTATCCGGGTGGCCCGCCCGAACGTGCGCTGCAATTGATGCAGAAAGAGCTGGCCTTGGTCGCGGATCTGGATTTCCCGGCCTATTTCCTGACCGTGCATGACATTGTGCAATTCGCGCGTTCACAGGGCATTCTGTGTCAGGGGCGCGGATCAGCCGCCAATTCGATCCTGTGTTACCTGCTGGGCATCACCGATGTCAGCCCCGACATGATCGCCATGGTGTTCGAACGTTTCGTCTCGAAACACCGGGGCGAGCCGCCAGATATCGACGTGGATTTCGAACATGAACGGCGCGAAGAGGTGATCCAGTGGATTTACGAGAAATACGGCCGCCACCGCGCCGGCCTCTGTGCCACGGTCATCCATTTCCGATCCCGCGCGGCGATCCGCGAGGTGGGCAAGGTGATGGGGCTGTCTCAGGACGTCACCGCGGGTCTGTCCGGCCAGATCTGGGGGATGAGCAATGGCGGCGTTGACGCGGAAAGGCTGCAGGAACTGGGCCTCGACCTCAAGGACCGGCGCCTGATGCAGACCGTCCGCCTGATCGGCGAGATCATCGGCTTCCCGCGCCACCTGTCGCAGCATGTGGGCGGGTTCGTCATCACCAAAGGGCGGCTGGATGAGCTGTGCCCAATCGAAAACGCCGCGATGGAAGACCGCACCGTGATCGGGTGGGACAAGGACGACATCGACGCGCTTGGCATTCTGAAGGTGGATATATTGGGGTTGGGGATGCTCAGCTGCATCCGCAAGGCGTTTGACCTGATGCAGCAGCACAACGGCGAAACCCTCAGCATCGCGACCGTCCCGCAAGAGGACACGGCAACCTACGACATGCTCTGCGCCGCTGATGCGGTGGGCGTGTTTCAGGTCGAAAGCCGGGCACAGATGAATTTCCTGCCCCGGATGAGGCCGCGCGAGTTCTATGATCTGGTGATCGAGGTCGCCATCGTCCGCCCCGGCCCTATTCAGGGCGATATGGTGCAGCCCTATATCCGGCGGCGCAACGGGCTGGAGAAATCCGAACCCTTCGGCCCTGCCTTGGAAGAGGTGACCCGGCGCACGCTGGGCGTGCCGCTGTTTCAGGAACAGGCCCTGCAAATCGCCGTGGTCGGGGCAGGGTTTTCGGCGGAAGAGGCCGATCACCTGCGCCGTTCGCTGGCTTCGTTCCGGCGGATGGGGACGATTGGCACCTATCGCGACAAGTTCATCGCGGGGATGCTGAACAATGGTTATTCGCCCGAGGTCGCCGACCGCTGCTTTGGCCAGATCGAAGGCTTTGCCGATTACGGCTTTCCCGAAAGCCATGCGGCGGCTTTTGCGATGCTGGCCTATGTCTCGGCCTGGATGAAATGCCACCACCCGGCGATCTTCTCCTGCGCGCTGTTGAATTCGCAGCCCATGGGGTTTTATGCCCCCGCCCAGATCGTGCGGGACGCGCGCGAGCATGGGGTCGAGATCCGCCCGGTCTGCGTCAACGCCTCGACCTGGGACAATCTGCTGGAACGCCGCGCAGACGGGGCGTTGGCCCTGCGGCTAGGTTTTCGCCAGATCAAGGGGTTCAAGCAGGAAGACGCGGATTGGATCGTGGCCGCGCGGGGCAATGGCTATCCGGACCCCGAAACGCTGTGGCTGCGGGCCGGATTGCGCCCGGATGTGCTGACCCGTCTGGCCGAGGCGGATGCGTTCTCCGGCATGGACCTGACCCGGCGCGACGCCCTGTGGCATGTCAAAGCCATCCGCAGCCGGACCGCCCTGCCGCTGTTCAATGACCCGATCGATGGCGAGAGCATCAACGAGCCACGCGTTGACCTGCCGGTCATGCATCTGGGCGAAGAAGTGGTCGAGGATTACGTCTCGACCCGCCTGACCCTGCGCGCGCACCCGATGGAGCTGTTACGCCCGTCCCTGCCCGGCCTTGTGCCCCATGCCACGCTGCAGGACATCCCGCTGGGCCGCTACAGCGTCTGCGGGCTGGTAATCACGCGCCAGCGGCCGGGAACCGCCTCGGGCGTGATCTTTCTGACGCTCGAGGATGAAACCGGCGTCAGCAACGTGGTTGTCTGGCCCAAGGTCTATGAACGCTTTCGCCGGATCGTGATGGGCGGGCGGCTGTTGCAGGTCCGCGGGTATCTGCAGCGCGAGGGGATCGTCGTGCATCTGATCGCGCAGGAGATCACCGACATGTCGCACAAACTGTCCGAGCTTGGGCATCCTCTGGACGAGGCCATCGGCATCACCCAACCGCAAGCGGATGACACCCCACGCCCCCGGCAGAACGGCCCGAGCGCCCGTCATCCCCGTGAACAGGCCAAACGGCTGTTCCCAAGCCGGGATTTTCACTAAGGCGCTTAGCCCTCGATCACCTTACGGGCCACGCGGAAGCATTCCAGCGCCTGTGGCACGCCGCAATAGATGCCGATAACATGGATGATGGCGCGGATTTCCTCGGTCGTGACACCGTTGTTGATCGCGCCCCGGCAATGGATTTCCCATTCATGCATTTTGCCCAGCGCGCCAATCATCGACAGGTTCATCATGGACCGCGTCTTGGCATCGATCACATCGTCACCCCAGCCGAACCCCCAGCACCAGGCGGTCATCGCCTCCTGAAACGGGCGGGTGAAATCGTCGGCCGCGGCCAGGTTCTTTTCGACATATTCCGCGCCCAGCGTCGCCTTGCGCTGTTCCAGACCTTTCAGAAACAGGTCTTCGTCAAATGTGCTCATCACTTGGTCCTTTTACTGAGGCTGCCCGTCAACCGCTTCGCGCATCCATTTCTGAAGGTGCATGACGGGATGCTCTGAATTCACCCCGCCCTTAGGGTCAATCACCAGAGGGCCCGGACGATATCCGCGCGAATGCAGACCGCGCTGCACGGATTCGACCAGCCGGATATCTTCTTCCACCGTGGTGGCCCGATCCTGCGCTGCCAGTTGCCGTATCTTAGGGTCATCCACGCCGCCCACCGAATACCAGCCCCGCCAGACCACCACGTGATCGGCATCCACGGCGCGCCAGTGATAGGTGTTCAGCACATTCCCCGGATAAACCTGAAACGAGAACATCGGCCAGAGGAACCAACTGGAATACTCATCGAAATGCCTAAAGCCCGACTGAATGTCGTAAGTCATGTTCTCAAGGCTCTGGCATTCCGTCGTATGACGCAGGCACATACCCTGAGGTTGGATGTCGTAGGTTTCCGGCCTGACCACACCGTTCGCAAAGGTCGGATGGTTGAGCGAGCAGTGGTAGCATTCCGAGTAGTTCTCGACCGAGACCTTCCAGTTGCACAGTTCCGGTATCTCGACCCATTCCAGCGGTTTCAGGTCACTCCAGTTTGGCACCCATTCTTCAAGCTCGGCGCGGGCATTCGGGAACCATTCGTCCATTGGTGCCGCGTCTGGGTCGAGGTTGACGAAGACAAAGCCCAGAAACTCTTCGCTGCGCACTTCGTTCAGGCAGACGGAGGATTTGTCGAACCCTTCAACCGCCTTGAGATTTGGCCCGGCCCGCAACTCTCCGGTCAGTTCGTAGGTCCAGGCGTGGTAGGGGCAGACGACGACACGCGTGGTGCCCGTACCCTCGACCAGTTGGTGCGCGCGGTGCTGGCAGACGTTGTAGAACACGCGGATCTTGTCATCACGACCCCGGATGGCGAACAGGTCCTGTCCGGCGACATCAAACGCGACATATGCGCCCGGCTCTGCCAGTTCAGAGGCGTGGCAGCCAAACTGCCATGTACGCGCCAGCAACCCTTCGGTTTCCAACCGAAATATGGCGGGGTCGGTATAGTACCGGGCTGCAAGGGATTGGATGGGGGCTGTCACGAGTCCTCCGCGTGGTAAAGGCCAAGCTGATGGCGGCGTTTGTGAAAGGTCTCGACCCGTTCGACGATCTCGTCGCTGGCAACGGCGATCACGAAGGACAGCAGCGTTTCCAGCAAGGCAACCGTACTGACCGAGGACGGGAAGAATTGCGGCGTATCTGCCGAGATGACAAAGCCATGGTCAGCGGTGCGCAGGATCGGACTGGCCGGGCTGTCAGACAGACCCACGACTGTCAGCCCCTGCTCGCGCGCGACCTGTACCGCCTCGACCACCTCATTGCGGTAAGGTTTGCAGGTCATGGCGATCAGCACATCGCGTTTGTCCGCCCAGGCCAGATCGTCGATCGGGTTTGACCCAGCGCGCGGGATGGCATGGAACTGCACCATCCCGGTCGATGCCAGATAGACAAAGTTTCGCGCGTTCGAGTTGTTCACCCCAACACCCAAAACGAACACATTGCGCGAATTCCAGATATCCTCGGCCGCGGCCTTCAACTGCTCGGAGGAGATATTGGCGAAGGTTTCTTCCAGATTGCGCAGGGCGTCCTGAACCATGTCGGCGTAAAGCCCGCCCATGTTGCCGGATTTGCGAATATCCTGCAGCCAGCGGGCACGGTCGGGGAAATCGGCCTGCCCACGCCGGATCGCCTCGCGGAAGGGCACACGGAAGTCCTCATACCCTTCAAACCCCACCTGCCGCGCCATGCGGACGATGGTGTTGGGTTTCACATTCGCGGCCTCGGCGATTTCGCGCACAGTCGAAACCCCCACGTCGCGCGGATTTTCCAGCACATAAGTTGCGGCTTTGCGCGCCTCGGGTGTCAGCTCGGACAGTTCATCCGCCAATCGTTCGAGAATCGCATTTGATACATTTGTCCCATTCATGATTGACGATGGTACTTTTGTTTGCTTACGGTGTCGAGACAAAATCGACTCAGAGGATTGATCCGATGGCATCTGATTTCCCGACCCACGCACGCGTGGTTATTGTGGGTGGCGGAGTGATGGGCGTGGGCCTTGCCTACCACCTTGGGCACGAGGGCTGGGGTGCAGATACCGTGCTGCTGGAAAAGGCCGAACTGACCAGCGGTAGCACCTGGCATGCGGCGGGGCAGATCACCCATTCGACCTCTAGCTTTGGCCTGGGCAAATGCGTCGATTACAATATTGGTCTGTATTCCGGTGCTTTAGAAGCCGAGACCGGGCAGGCCGTGACATGGCATGGCTGCGGCTCATTCCGGCTGGCCTATACTAAGGATGAGATGGACTGGCTGCGCCATACCCTGTCCGTGGGTCGCTCGCTGGGCTTCAATATCGAGCTTGTCGGCCCGGATCGCGTGGCCGAGTTGCATCCGTTCTATAATCTGGATGGTGTGTTGGGCGCGTTGCACACGCCTGATGATGGTCATGTGGACCCAACCAATGTGACCATGGCGATGGCTGCAGGCGCGCGTCAAAAAGGTGTCCGGATCATCCGGCAGTGTCAGGCGACAAACATCACGCAGTCCGAGACCGGCGAATGGGTGGTCGAGACGCCGAAAGGCACGATCACCTGCGAGCATGTGGTCAACGCGGGCGGCACCTATGCCCGGCAGATGGGCGAATGGTCGGGCCTGCAACTGCCGATGACGTCGATGACGCACCATTACTTCGTCACCGAACCAGTGCCGGAATTCGAGGCTCTGGACAAAGAACTGCCTGTGATCCGCGACGACAAAAAGGTGTCGGGCTATATCCGAATGGAGCAAAAGCGTGGCCTGATGGGGATTTACGAGAAAGAAAACCCCAATTCCGTCTGGCACGATCATTGCCCGTGGGATTACGAGAACTGGCTGTTCGATGCGGATTATGATCGGGTGATGCCGTGGCTTGAGGAAAGCCTGAACCGTATGCCGATCTTTGCGGAGCTGGGCATTCAGCGAGAGGTACATGGCGCTATCAGCCATCCGCCCGATGGCAACCCGCTGATCGGACCTGCGCCGGGCGCGCGGAATTACTGGTGCTGCTGCGGCACGCAGATCGGGATCGGCTGGGGGCCGGGCCTGACGCGCGAGCTGGCCCGCTGGATGGTGCACGGGGCCGCCGATATCTCGATGCGTGACTATGACCCGCGCCGGTTTGGCAGCTATGCCACGAAGGACTGGCAAGTCATCAAGGCCGAGGAAGACTATTGTCTGCGCCACGAAATCCCCTTCCCGCATTTCAACCGGCTGGCGGGTCGCCCGATCAAACCGTCGCCTCTGTATGAAGTACTGAAATCAAAGGGCGCGGTGCATGAAGAGGTCTATGGTTTTGAACGCCCGCGCTGGTTCGCACGCGATGGGGTGACGCAGCAGGATCACTATTCCTTCCGCCGGACTGCTGAGGACGACATGGTCGCGGCTGAGGTCAAAGCCGTGCGCGACCGGGTCGGCATCATGGATGTCACCGCCTTCACCAAGGTCGAGGTTTCGGGCCCGGGCGCCTATGCCCTGCTGGATCGGCTGACCGCGAACCGGATGCCGCAGAAAGATGGTTCGATCACTCTGACACATATGCTCAACCGCCGGGGCCGGATTGAACTGGAAACAACCATCGTCCGCATGGCGCAGGACCGTTACTATCTTGTTTGTGCAGCGTTTTTCGAACAACGCCTGCTGGATCATCTGGCGCAACAGCGCGACGGTGAAAATGTCACGATCACCGCGCTTTCGGCTGATTGGTCGGCGCTGTCCCTGAACGGACCAAGGTCGCGCGATGTACTGAGCGCTTGCACAGATGCTGACCTCAGCAATGCCGGTTTTCGCTGGCTGTCGGCGCAGCAGATTGGAATCGCAGGCCATGAGGTCTGGGCTTTCCGGATGTCCTATGCCGGTGAGCTTGGCTGGGAACTGCACATGCCCAACGCCGCCTGTCTGGACGTTTACAACGCGCTCTGGGCCACCGGTGAGCCACACGGCATCGCCGACTACGGCAGCTTCGCGATGAATGTCATGCGGATGGAGAAAGCTTTCAAAGGGGCCGGAGAACTGACCAACGAGGTTACGCTGGCCGAAGCTGATGTGCTGCGCTTTTCCCGCACCGACAAGGACTACTTAGGTAAGGAAAAGACCCTGAACACCGATTTGCCGTGGATCTGCGCCTATCTTGAGATCGAACCGGATGGCGAGGTCGACGGGCATGGTGGAGAGGCCGTGTTGCTGGACGGGCGCGTTGTCGGTTCGACCGCATCCGTGGCCTATGGGCATACGGTGGGTAAGATTCTGGCCTTTGCCTATATCAAACCCGAAGCCGCTGTTGCGGGCACCGAACTGCAGGTCATCATCCATGGCGCGCCCCGTGCCGCACGCGTCCTGTCCGAACCTGCTTACGATCCACAAAGCCTGCTGCCCCGCACAGATGCCGCGCTGGAGCCCGCCCAATGACCCCGCCCACAACAATGCAGGCGATGGTAACCATGGGGCATGGCGATCTGGATCAGATGGTCTGGCACGAAGACTGGCCCTGCCCTTCGCCCATCTCAGGCGAAGTGCTGATCCGGGTCGGAGCCTGCGGGTTGAACAACACGGACGTGAACACACGCTCGGGCTGGTATTCAAAAACCGTAAGCGATGCCACGACTGGCGGCGCTTACGATGAGGTCGGCGCCGAGGACCCGACATGGGGTGGTGCGCCTTTGGTTTTCCCACGCATTCAGGGCGCCGATGTGTGCGGCGAGATCGTCGCTGTGGGCGAAGGTGTAGACCCGCGTCGGATCGGCGAAAGGGTGATCACCGATTGCTGGCTGCGCGATCCGGCGGAACCCTTGAACAAGAACAAGACCGGCTATTTCGGCTCGGAACGGGATGGCGGATTTGCGCAATACACGACAATCCCCGCGCGAAACGCCATCGCGATCCAATCCCCTCTGTCGGATGCAGAGTTGGCGACATTCTCCTGCTCTTACTCAACCGCCGAAGGGATGCTGACCCGTGCAAATGTCTCGGAAAATGACACCGTTCTGGTGCCCGGCGCATCGGGGGGCGTCGGCGGCGCTCTGCTACAACTGGCCAAACGACGCGGTGCGCGGGTGATCGCCATGGCGTACGAGGCCAAGCACGCCGACGTCGCAATTCTCGGTCCCGACCGCATCCTGCCCCGCGCCCCGGACGACCTGCGCGCCGCGTTGGGCGACGAAAAAATCGCCGTCGTTGCCGATGTGGTGGGCGGGCCATATTGGTCCACGCTCATCGACATTCTGGAACGTGGCGGGCGCTATACCTGCGCGGGCGCTATTGCGGGTCCGATTGTCGAGTTTGACCTGCGCACTTTCTATTTGCGCGACCTGACCTTTACCGGTTCGACCGTGATCCCCCCGGAAGTGATGCAAAACCTCGTGCGCTATATTGAGGCAAGCGAGGTGAAACCTGCACTTGCCGCGACGTATCCCCTAAGCGAGTTGCACGCGGCGCAGTCTGCTTTCATCGCCAAGAAACACACCGGCAATATCGTGGTGATCCCATGACACTGGACGATGTATTGGACGCCGCCCGTCAACTGCATCAGGCACATCCTGATCTGGCCGGGTTCGCCGACTGGCCCACCGATCTGGTATCAACGGACACGTCACCTTCGCCGGTCCCGGCGGCCCGGCTGGTGCGCGATTTCGATCTTCCCGGATCCGACGCCACACATCGCTTGGTCAAAACCATCACGGCCACTGCTGAACTGGCGAACTGGAAACTGACCTATACCGAGGAAGAGGTCGGCGCGGATTTCCTCGCGCGTTATGGGTATTACGAGTTGTTCGGGCCTACCGGACATTTCCGCTCGACTCAATTGCGCGGGTATGTCGCCTACTGGGGCAAGGGTCTGAACTATGACTGGCATAGCCATCAGGCCGAGGAACTCTATGTGACCCTCGCAGGTGGCGCGCAATTCCGGATCGAAGGTAACGAGGCTTATGTCGGTCCCGGTCAGACCCGGCTGCACCAAAGCTGGCAAAGTCATGCGATGACAACGATCGATCAACCCATCCTGACCTTTGTACTATGGCGCGGCGCAGGTCTGAACGCCCTGCCGCAGATGGATTCTCCATGAAGATCAACCGCGTCCGCATCTACCAGATCGGGTTGCCCTATGTAGGCGGCGCTTATGCCTGGGGGGCGGGCAATGCGATCGAAACGGCCATCGCCTCGGTCGTGGTCATCGACACCGATGCGGGTCTGCAAGGCTGTGGCGAATTCACGCCCTGCGGCGAGAATTATATGGTCGCCCATTCCGAGGGCGTTCCCGCACTGGCCAGGCTGGTCGCACCCGGGTTGCTGGGCGAAGACCCGCGGCAGGTCGCACGGATCGAACAATTGATTGATCATCTTGTGCAGGGCCACGGCTATGCCAAGGCTCCGTTTGATGCGGCCTGCTGGGACATTTTGGGTCAAGCCTGCGATCAGCCGGTGTGGATGCTGTTGGGGGGTAAATTGACCGATGGCGCGCCGATGTACCGGGTCGCGCCACAGAAAGCGACGGGCCAGACCATCGCCGAAATGAACGCCTATCGGAATCAGGGGTTTCGCCAGTTCCAAATCAAGGTCGGTGGCGATTGGGCCACAGATATCGACCGGATACGGGCCACCGTGCCATTGCTGAACGCCGGAGAAAAGGCGATGGCCGACGCCAATCAGGGCTGGCGGGTCGACAATGCGATCCGGGTGGCCCGCGCGACCAGGGACCTGGATTTCATCCTCGAACAACCCTGCCGAACCTATGAGGAATGTCAGCAGGTGCGCCGCGTCGCGGAACAGCCGATGAAACTGGATGAATGCCTGACCGGTATGCACATGGCCCAACGGATCGTTGCGGATCGCGGGGCCGAAATCTGCTGCCTGAAAATCTCTAATCTTGGCGGGATCAGCAAGGCGCGGCGGGTGCGCGATTATCTGATCGAAAACCGCATCCCGGTGGTCAGCGAGGATACATGGGGCGGTGAGATTGCAACCGCCGTCGTGGCTCATTTCGCAGCGTCGACGCCGCCCGAGTACCTGCAAAACACCACGGACTTGATGAATTACAACACACGTTCGACAGGGATTGGCGGGGCCGTCGCGCGGAACGGTAAATTGTTTGCGCCAGATACTCCCGGCATGGGTGTCGTTCCTGACTTTGAAAGCCTCGGCGAACCGGTGGCAGAGTACAGCTTATGAAGATCACATCCATCACCGTGTATCAGATCGACCTGCCGCTGGCGCGTCCATATTGGCTGTCTGCGGGGCGGCTGAAATTCGAAACGCTGGATGCAACGCTGGTGAAACTCGAAACCGATGCCGGGTTGACCGGATGGGGCGAAGGCACGCCCTGGGGGCACACCTATGTCCCGGCCCACGGTCCCGGCATTCGGGCCGGGATCGAGACCATGGCGCCGTTTGTACTGGGCCTCGATCCGCGCCGGGTGCTGGATGTGGAACGGGTGATGGATCTGGCCCTGCCCGGACATCTCTATGCCAAAAGCCCGATTGACATGGCCTGCTGGGACATTGCCGGTCAGGCGGCTGGACTGCCGATTGCCGACCTGATGGGTGGCGGTTCCCGTACCCCGCGCCGTATCGCCTCATCTGTGGGGGCAAAAACGGTCGAAGACACCCGCGCCGAGATCGACCGTTATCGCCAACGCGGCTACATCGCCCATTCTGTCAAGATCGGTGGCGATGTGGCACGTGATATTGCTCGCATCCGAGACGTCGAAAGCCTGCGCACCCCCGATGACATCATTCTTTATGACGTCAATCGCGGCTGGACCCGGCAGCAGGCGCTGCGGGTGATGAGCGCGGTCGAAGACCTCAACGTGATGATCGAACAACCCTGCGAAACGCTGGACGATATCGCAGCGATTTCCGGCAAACACGCCTCGCCCGTCTCGGTAGACGAAAGCCTCGTCACCCTGCAGGACGCCACCCGCATTGCCCACGAAGGCATCGCCGAGATCTTCGGCATCAAACTCAACCGCGTCGGTGGACTGACCAAAGCCGCCCGAGTGCGGGACGTCGCATTAGCGCATGGGATCGACATGTTCATCATGGCCACAGGTGGCACGGTGCTGGCCGATGCCGAGGCCCTGCATCTGGCCGCAACATTACCGGATGCCAATTGCCTTGCGGTCTGGACCTGTCAGGACATGATCACCGTAGACATCGCTGGCGGGCGCGGCCCCCGCAACACAAACGGCCACCTGCACCTGCCGGAAACACCCGGCCTCGGCGTCCACCCCGACGAGGACACCCTCGGCCCACCAATCGCAACCTACAAGGCCCCGCGATGATCCGCCCCTTCATCTGGCCAAAAATATCCCGGAGAGTGAATTGGCCGCAGGCTAAGAGAGGGGCTGGCCCCTCTCACCACACCACACTCAAACCCAAAGGACGGGTTGCATGAAGATCACCAAGATATCCCTCTGGTCCATCGACCTGACCAGCCACGAGACCTATTACATGGCCGATGGCAAAACCTGCGCGACAGTCGAAACCCATGTGCTGTGCATTGAAACGGATACCGGCCTGAAAGGCTGGGGCGAGGTCTGCCCGATCCCGCACTACCTGCCGGCCTTTGCCAAAGGCGTGCCAAGCGCAGTGGCCGAGATGGGTCCCGAGGTTCTCGGTATGTCGCCATTTGGGGTGGATGCCCCGATGCGCAAACTGGATGGGTTCCTTCAGGGGCACGCCCATGCCAAGTCGATTGTCGATATCGCCCTGTGGGACCTGTTTGGCAAGGCGACGGGTCAGCCGGTTCATGCCCTTCTGGGCGGGCGGACGCGCAAGGACATGCCGCTTTATCACTCGATCACCTGTGTCGCGCCAGACGAGATGGTGCGGATCGCCCAAGCCGCCTATCAGACCGGCATCCGGCAGTTTCAGGTCAAGCTGGGGGTCGAAGGTGACTGGCAGGCCGACGCGGAGCGGCTGATCAAGGTACGCGAGGCGGTAGGCCCAGGCCCGCTGGTCTATGGCGATTGGAACTGTGGCGCATCCCGCCTGCAGGCCACCCGCACCGGACGTGCCGTCGCGCATCTGGATGTCATGCTGGAACAGCCCTGCAAGACGCTGGAGGATTGCGCCGCCGTCCGTCAGGCCACCGGCTTGCCAATGAAAATCGACGAAAACGCACATGATCTGGCCTCGTTGATGCGTGCGTCGGAACTGGGCTGTATGGATGCCGTGGCGCTGAAACTGTCCAAGTTCGGCGGCCTGTCGGCGATGCGCCGCGCCCGTGATCTGACAGTTCATCTGGGGGCCGAGATTTGCGCCGAATGCACCTGGGGTTCCGATATTGTGACCGCCGCCTCATTGCATTTTGCCGCCTCCACGCCGCATGGTTCGCTGATGAACACCTGCGATCTGTCCTCTTACGTCTCTCCACGCCTCTGCCCGGATGCACCGATACGTGCGGACGGTCGGATCGCGCCACCCGATGGTCCGGGGTTGGGCGTGACGCCTGACCTGGACCTCCTTGGAACTCCGATTTTGGAAATGGCCTGACACATGTTGAAGACGCACACTCAATCTGAATGGATCGCCCGCGCGCAAGAGGTTCTGCCTGCCGGGGGGTTTGGCAATTTCGATCCCGGCATCCTCATTGCTCGCGGTGAAGGCAGTCGGGTCTGGGACGAGGACGGCAAGGAATATGTCGACTATCTGATCGGCTCCGGCCCAATGCTGCTGGGCCACGGCCACCCCGAGGTGATGGACGCTGTGCTGGAGCAATTGCCTAAGGGCATGACCTTTTTTGCCAACAATAGCAAAGGCGTGGAACTGGCCGAAGCCATCGTGAACGCGGTGCCCTGCTGCGAACAGGTGCGCTTTGTCGCTTCGGGCGGCGAGGCGGATATGTACGCGATCCGTCTGGCGCGCGCCTATACCGGCAAGGACAAAATCCTGAAATTCGAGGGCGGCTATCACGGCATGAGCGCCGAGGCACAGATGAGCCTTGCGCCCGCCAAACGCGTCAATTTCCCCCAAGCCGTGCCCGACAGCGCCGGTATCCCGCAGGGCGTTGCCGATCAAATGCTGATCGCGCCATTCAACGACCTCGAAGCGGTGGCGGCACTGCTGGGTGAACATGACGACGTGGCCGCGATCATCGCGGAGCCGTTGCAGCGGATCGTCCCGCCCGCGCCCGGCTATCTGCAAGGGCTGCGCGATCTCTGCGACAAGCACAATGTCCTGCTGATCTTTGACGAGATCGTCACCGGGTTCCGGCTGGCCTATGGCGGTGCGCAGGAACGTTACGGCGTGACGCCGGATATCTGCACGCTGGGCAAGATCATCGGCGGCGGCTTTCCTCTGGCTGCATTGGGCGCCAGCGCCGAGATCATGCAGCATTTCGACAAGGACAAAGTCGGTGCCGACAATTGGCTGATGCAACTGGGCACGCTGTCCGGCAATCCCGTCGCCTCAGCCGCAGGTCTGAAAACGATGGAGATTCTGGCCCGCGACGGCGCTTATGACCGGCTGCGCGACACCGGGCGCAAGCTGCAGGCGATGCAGTCCGACGCTTTGACCAAAGCCGGAGTCCCGCATCGGATCTGCGGCGACGAAACGCTGTTCGATATCTATTTCACGGATCAGGCCTGCCGCGACTATCGCAGCGCCGCGCATGACGATCCCGGTCGAAATGCGCGCTACAATGCGGTTCTGCGTGACAGGGGCGTGTTCAAGGCACCCGGGAAGCTCTATCCCTCGCTCGCGGTGACGCAGGCGGATCTGGACCTGACCGAGGAAGCGGTGCACGCGGCTGTTGCGGCGATCACCTCGGGCTAACGACGCATCGACTGTCCATCGTGGAACAGATGCACCTTCTCGGGGGCGGCCGTGACCGAAACGCTTTGCCCGCGCAGATTGCGCTGCACCCCCGGCAGCTTGGCAATCACGGCCTCCCGACCTTCGGGGGCCGCGAAATAGAGCAATGTGACCTCGCCCAGGGCCTCAGTGAAATCCACCACACCTGAATAGATGGCGCTGCCCTCTGTCATCACCAGATCCTCGGGCCGCACACCGATATTGACCTTTTTGCCTTCATCCGCAGCCTCCGTCGGGATCGAGGAAACCGCGACACCGCCGTCATCCAGCGCAACAGTCGTGGATTCTCCGGTCGCGGTGATCGTGCCCGGCAGCAGGTTCATTGCGGGTGAGCCGATGAATTGCGCAACGAATTCATTGTCGGGCGTCTCGTAAAGCTCCAGCGGCGTTCCGACCTGCGCGATTCCCTTGTTGGCCAAAACCACGATACGACTGGCCAGTGTCATCGCTTCGACCTGATCATGGGTGACGTAGATCATCGTGCTGTCTGGCATCGCTTCTTTCAGACGGGCAATCTCGATCCGCGTCGCCACGCGCAGGGCGGCGTCAAGGTTCGAGAGCGGCTCGTCGAACAGGTACACTTTCGGGTCGCGAACGATGGCCCGGCCAATGGCTACCCGCTGGCGCTGCCCGCCGGACAGTGCCTTGGGCAGACGATCCAGCAGCGGTTCAAGCTGCAGAATCTGCGCGGCACGCTCTACGGCGGCATCAACCTCGGCGCCGGGCATCTTGGCGATCTTGAGCGCGAAGGCCATGTTTTCGCGCACCGTCATATGCGGATAAAGCGCATAGGACTGGAATACCATCGCGATGCCCCGCTGCGCTGGTGGAACATCGTTCACCACCTGCCCTTCGATCTCGAGCGTGCCACCGGTGATCTTTTCAAGGCCGGCGATCATCCGCAACAATGTGGATTTGCCGCAGCCCGACGGGCCGACAAAGACGATCAGTTCGCCCTGCTCGATATCAAGATCGATATGTTTCAGGACATCAATCGTGCCATAGGATTTGGCCACATCCGTGAGCTTGAGTTCCGACATGGTTTACCTCTTTTCCCGAGCCAACAGACAGAATTGCGCGGCGTTCAGCGTAACCGTGCCTGCGCCTTGAACGCTGCCCACCTCTTCCCCAATCAGATGCCAATCACCTTTGGGCAAGGGCACTTCGGCAGGTTCCGGCCCCAGATTGAAGGCACAGAATACCTGCTCGGTCTCATCCTCGCGAATGAAAGTCAGAGCCGATCCGATCTGTGACATTCCGATCTGCGCACCTGACATCAGCGCCGAATGCGCGTGACGCAGCGCGATTGCGTGGCGGTAATAGTGCAGCATCGACTGCGGGTCCTGCTCCATCCGGTCGACGGCGCGTTCGGCTTGGGCAGAGCTGACCGGCAGCCAGGGGCGGCTTGTGCTGAACCCGGATTGTTCGTCCTGCGCCGCCCAGACCATGGGGGTCCGACACCCGTCCCGGCCCTTGAATTCCGGCCAGAATTCAATGCCATAAGGGTCCTGCAAATCCTCGAACGCGACATCGGCCTCGGGCAGGCCCAACTCTTCGCCCTGATACAGACAGGCAGACCCGCGCAGGCACATCAACAGAACGGCGTGCTGACGGATGGCAGAGTCATTCAGTCCCCAACGCGAGGTGTGACGCTGCACGTCATGGTTCGAGAACGCCCAGCAAGGCCACGCATCACCGGCCCTGTCCGCCAGTTGGTCAAAGACCTGTTTTGTATATGTCGCCGTCAACGTCCGTTTTTCTAGGAAATCAAAGGCATAGCACATATGCATCCGCTTATCGCCGCTGGTGTATGCGCCCATGATCTCGAGCCCGCGCTGCGCATCGCCGACCTCACCCAGACAGGCGCGGCCTTCGTATTCATCGGTCAGCGCGCGCAGACGTTCGAGGAAGGCGATATTTTCGGGCTGGCTTTTGGAATAGAGGTGATCCTGATGGTTATAGGGGTTCACCATCGGCGCGATGGTGGCGTTGCGCTGATCCAACGGAAGGCCCGGATTGTCGCGCAATTGTGCGTCGTGGAAATAGAAGTTGATCGTGTCCAGACGGAACCCGTCGACCCCCATGTCCAGCCAGAAGCGGGCCACATCCAGCACCGCATCCTGAACGTCCGGGTTATGGAAGTTCAAATCCGGCTGCGAGGTCAGAAAGTTGTGCAGGTAATACTGCAACCGCCGCGCATCCCACTGCCAGGCCGAACCGCCAAAGATCGCCAGCCAGTTATTCGGCGACGTGCCGTCCGGTTTCGGATCGGCCCAGACATACCAGTCGGATTTCGGATTATCCCGGCTGGTGCGGCTTTCCTTGAACCACGCATGCTGGTCCGAGGTATGAGACAGCACGAGGTCGATCATAACCCTCAGCCCAAGGCCGTGCGCCTGATCCAGCAGCTCTTTGAAATCGGCCATGGTGCCGAACATCGGATCGACATCGCGGTAATCGCTGACATCATACCCGAAATCCTTCATCGGAGACTTGAAGAACGGCGAAACCCAGACTGCATCAACGCCAAGCGAGGCGATGTATTCCAGCCGCCGGGTAATCCCCTTCAGGTCTCCGATCCCATCGCCGTTGCTGTCCTGAAAGCTGCGCGGATAGACCTGATAGATCACGCCGCCCCGCCACCAATCCGGCGTCGCTTTGGTTGCTTTGGAAAGTGTCGCGTTGTTCTGCACGTTCATCACACGCCCTTATTTGACAGACCCGGCCAGCAAACCGCGGACCAGATATTTTTGCATTGCAAAGAAGACCACCAGCGGGACCGCAATCGATACGAACGCCGCCGTGGCCAGAATTTCCCAGTTGCCGCCGCGCGTGCCCAACAACTCGACGATGCGGTTGGTCATCACCGTGGTCTGGCCGGTCGCATCGATCAGGAACACCTTGGCGACCAGCAGATCGTTCCATGTCCACAGGAACTGGAAGATTGCGAACGAGGCCAAGGCCGGAAAGCTGAGCGGCAGGATTAGTTTGGTGAAAATCTGGAACTCTGTCGCTCCATCGACCCGCGCATTCTCGATCAGGTCGCGGGGCAGCCCGGCCATGTAGTTGCGCAGCAGATAGATCGCCAGCGGCATCCCAAATCCGGTATGCGCAAGCCACACGCCCAGATATCCCTTGGGGATGCCGATGCTCAGGTGAAGTTTCAGCAGCGGGATCAGCGCCAGTTGCAACGGCACAACCAACAGGCCAACCACCGCTGCGATTAACAGGGCACGACCCGGGAAATCCATCCAGGCCAGCGCATAGGCCGCAAAGGCGGCGACAAGGATCGGGATGATCGTTGCCGGGATCGTCACCGTGAGTGTGTTGAAAAAAGCCTTGCCCATGCTGTCGGTGCTGTCTTCGGCCAGCAGCACCTTATGATAGTTCTGCAATGTGAATTCAGGCGGCAACTCGGCGGTCACAAAGACGCGCACGCCGCGACTGCCCGAAAATTCCTCGGTGTTCTCCATCCGGTAATTGCCATCGGCATCAACCGTGATCGTCCCACCCTTGCGCAACTCGGCCACCTCACCCGGCTTGAACGCGTCGATGGCACGAGAACTGACGCCCCAATTCGAGATTTTGGCCGTCACGTCGGCATCAAACAGATTGCCCTCAATCACATAGAGCCCGTTTTCAAGCACCTGCGTCTCGGGCGGGGCGCTGCGCAGGGTCAGGTTCTGCTCGGACGGAAACAGCGAGCGCCACCAGCCGCTGGTCGCAATCTGATCCGCCGTTCGGAAGGACGAGATCAGCAGACCCAGCGTCGGAAACACCCACAGCACCACCAGAAGCACGACCGAGGCATGGACCACCCATCTGAGGGCCGGTTTGGTTCCTGCAATATCGTTCATGCCAGCCCCCTACTTCATCTCTTGGCGCGCATTGCGCACGTTCCAGATCAGGATCGGTGTCACCAGCAACATGATCACCATGGCCGAGGCCGACCCGACACCCCAGTCATTGGCGCGGAACAGCTTGTCGAACATGTAGTTGGCCAGCACCTGCGTTTCCCATTGCCCGTTGGTCATGGCAAAGACGATGTCGAAGACTTTGAGAACGGTGATCGTGATCGTCGTCCACACCACGAGGATTGTGGTCTTGATCTGCGGCACCTTGATCTTGAAGAAAATCTGGAACGGGTTGGCGCCGTCCAGAATGGCGGCCTCGATGGTTTCCTCGGGGATACCGCGCAAGGCAGCAGAGAGGATGACCATGGCAAACCCGGTCTGAATCCAGACCAGCACGATCATCAGGAAAAAGCTGTTCCAGAACGGGATCGTCAGCCAGGTCTGCGGCTCGGTGCCGCCGAAGAAAATATAAAGCGCGTTCAGAATGCCGATCTGGTCCTGCTCGGCAGGCCTTGTGTCATAGACCAGTTTCCAGATCACCGAGGCCCCGACAAACGAGATCGCCATCGGCATGAAGATCAGCGCCTTGGCCACGTTGCCCCAACGGATACGGTCGGTCAGTTGCGCCACCAGCAGCCCGAACGCGGTCGACATCGCCGGAACCACGATCAGCCAGAGCATGTTGTTGCGCATGGCCTCCCAGAATTTCGGCTCGGCCGCCATCTGGCGATAATTCTCAAGACCGACCCATTCGTAGCCGCCCCCGGGAATGCGATCGGTCAGCGACAGGCGCAGCGTTTCAAACACCGGATAAGCTAGATACAGGCCCAGCGCGAGCATCGCGGGAAACAGGAACAGCCAGGGCCGGATCATGTTGGCGCGGTTGATATTGCGCCCCGCATTCGGGCCGCGCGCCGGGAACAGAACCTTGTCCAGAAACTGGTTCGACAGATAGAAATAGCCCACACAGCCCGACACGCCGATGGCGATGGTCAGCAGGCCTTGAAGTGCCGGATGCATGACGCTCTCCGTTGTGAAGGGGAATGGACGGCCCGGCGTACGGGCCGTCCGGTCTCAGACGCGCTTAGTCCAGCGCATCCCAGGAGGATTGGATTTCGTCGGCCACGTCCTGAGCGGACTTGCCGCCGGTGTAATCAACCATGCCGGTCCAGAAGGTCCCGGCCCCTACGCCACCCGGCATCAGGTCGGACCCGTCAAACCGGAAGGTGGTCGCGCCCAGAAGGATGTCGTTCATCTTCTTCAGCGTCGGGTCCGAGAACAATGAGGTATCGACGCCTTTGTGGGGTGTCAGGAAACCGGTCAGCTGCATCCAGATTTCGTGCGCCTCGGGGGTTTGCAGGTATGCAATCAAATCATGCGCGGCAGGGCTGTCGTTGGTAATCGCCCACAGCGTGCCGGCCCCCAGTACCGGGCTGCCCAGATCCTTGCCTTCATAAGCTGGGAAGTAGAAGAAATCGGCGTCCTCACCCACAATAGTGCCTTCGGGGAAGAAGGCGGGGATGAATGATGCCTGACGGTGCAGGTAACATTGCGGCGGTGAACTGAACATGCCCTTGGGGCTGTCGCGGAAATCAGTGGTCGCTACCGCACCTGCGCCACCTGCAACATAGTCGTCATTGCGCGCGAAGGCTCCGAACTCTTCGATGGCTTCGACCACCTTGGGATCATTGAACTTCATCTCGTTCGCGACCCAGGCGTCGTAATCTTCGGGCGATTGGGTGCGCAGCATCATATCTTCGACCCAATCCGTCGCGGGCCAGCCGGTCGCGCCGCCGGAGCCCAGACCGATACACCAGGGCGTCTCTCCGTCCGCGACGATCTGATCGGTCAGCGCTTTGAGCTCCTCCATCGTGGTCGGCACTTCATAGCCCGCATCCTCGAAATTCTCGGGCACGTACCAGACCAGCGACTTCACATCGACCTTGTAGAAGAAGCCATACAGATGGTCCTGACCGTCTGCGCCCGGATAGGTTCCCAGATCGACCCAGGACTGACCGGCGGCATAGTTGTCACGAATCCAATCGCCGGTGCCGTCGCTCAACGGGGTCAGAAAACCCGACTTAGCCATGTCCGCCGCAAGGCCCGGCTGTGGGAAGACCGCCACATTCGGCGCTGAACCGGCCTCGGCATCGATTCTGATCTGCTGTTCGAAACTGTCCGATCCGACATAGGCATATTCATGCCCGGTCGCGGCGGCAAAGCCATCCAGTACCGCCTCGACGTTTTCCTGGTCCGGCCCCAGCCATGGCCCAAACACGGTGACCTTGTCGGCCTGTGCCGCGCCCGCCATCAGGGCGAACGTGGCCGCGCCTGCGTAAAGCGAGTGTTTCATCAATTCTCCTCCCAAATCTCCCAGCGCCACTTTGGACTCATTTTTCAAAGCGCTTTGAATGACGATGTTTATGCGCTAACATTCAAATTGAGTCAACATCCTGCAACCCGAACCCCAATAATATAATATTCTTTCGGATATTCTCAAAACAACTTGACGGAGGCAGAAAATCGAAACATTAAAAAACTGTCCAAATTTGAAGGCGCTTTGAAAAGCATGAACCTTAAGAAACTCTCGGAAATACTTGGTCTTTCTCAAACAACCGTCAGCCGGGCGCTGAACGGGTATCCGGAGGTGAACGAGAGCACGCGCATCCGGGTTCAGGCCGCCGCAGATGAGCATGGATATCGCCCCAACAGCCGCGCCAAGGGGCTGGCGACGGGACGCTCCATGGTGATCGGTCATGTGATTCCCACCTCATCGCGGCACGAGATGGTGAATCCGATCTTCGGGGATTTTGTTGCCGGTGCAGCCCGAAAATACGCCGAGAACAATTATGACATGATGTTCACCCACGCGACCGACACTTCGATCGAGGCGTCCTATCGCAGCCTGTTCAACCGCGGCGCCGTGGACGGCGTCGTGCTGCAGGGTCCCAAGGTGCATGAGCCACGGATTTCCGTGCTGTCCCGGATGGGGGTGCCGTTCATCGTGCATGGCCGTTCGACCGGGGCCGACATGCCGTATGATTGGATCGACGTGAACAACCAACGCTCTTTCGAGCGTGCAACGCGGTTTCTGATCGATCTGGGCCATCACCGGATCGCGCTGATCAATGGTCTTGAGGAGATGGACTTTGCCCAGCGCCGTCGAAACGGCTATTTGGCAGCGCTTGCCGGGGCCGGGGTCACCCCCGATCCGGCCTTGCTGCGCAGCGCCGAAATGACCGAGATTTACGGCCACCAAACCGCCTGTGAAATGCTGCAACTTGCCGACCCGCCCACCGCCATTCTGGCCTCTTCCATCATCTCGGCAGTCGGTGTCCGGCGCGCATTGGAAGACAACGGGTTGAAGATGGGCCGCGATATCTCGGTCATCGCGCATGACGACGAACTGTCCTACATGCGCAACGGGCAGGACGTGCCGATTTTCACCGCAACACGCTCATCCGTCAGACATGCCGGAGAGCTGGCTGCTGAAATGCTGATCGAACGGATCAACGCACCCAATGATCCACCAAAAACACGCTTGTTAGAGGCTGAGCTGGTTGTCGGCAACTCGACCGGGCCGGCACCGCGAAGGTCTTGATATGAAACATAAACGCTCAGATTTCCCGCAAGATTTCATGTTTGGCGTAGCAACGTCGTCCTATCAGATCGAGGGGCACGCACAGGGGGGAGCCGGGGCGACCCACTGGGACAGTTTTGCCGCCACGCCAGGCAATGTGGCAAACGCGGAGAACGGGGATCTGGCCTGCGATCACTACAACCGGTTCGAGCAGGATTTCGACCTGATCCGGGAGGCCGGATTTGATTGCTACCGGTTTTCCACCAGTTGGGCGCGGGTTCTGCCCGAAGGGCGCGGTCCGGTGAACCAAGAGGGGCTGGATTTTTACGACCGCCTCGCCGATGCGCTGTTGGAACGCGGCATCAAGCCCTGCGCCACGCTCTATCACTGGGAACTGCCCTCGCCGCTGGCCGATCTGGGCGGCTGGCGCAATCGCGATATCGCGGGTTGGTTCGCCGATTTCACGCAGGTCCTCATGGGGCGCATTGGCGACCGGATGCACAGTGTCGCGCCCATAAACGAGCCGTGGTGCGTCAGCTGGCTCAGCCATTTCGAGGGGCACCATGCCCCCGGTCTGCGCGATATCCGCGCCACCGCTCGTGCAATGCATCACGTGTTGTTGGCGCATGGCCATGCGATCCAGACCATGCGCGGCCTCGGCATGTCCAATCTGGGCGCCGTGTTCAATCTGGAATGGGCCGATCCCGCCGACAACAGCACCGGGGCACAGGCCGCCGCGACGCTTTATGACGGGATCTACAACCGCTTCTTTCTGGGCGGCGTTTTCAACAAAGCCTACCCCAAGGAAGTTCTGGAAGGCCTCGAACGCCATCTGCCCGAAGGCTGGCAGGACGATTTCGAAACAATTGGCACGCCCGTCGATTGGTGCGGCCTGAACTATTACACCCGCAAGCTGATCGCGCCCGCCGACAGCCCATGGCCTTCGTTGCAAGAGGTGCCCGGCCCGCTGCCCAAAACGCAGATGGGGTGGGAGATCGACCCTGCCGCCCTCTCGCGCTTTCTGATCCGAACCGCAAAGGACCATACCGGCGACCTGCCGATCTATGTCACCGAAAACGGCATGGCGAGTGCAGAGCGGCAACAGGATCAGGACCGGATCAACTATCTTGACCTGCATCTGGCCGAGGTTCGAAAGACGCAGGACCACGGGGTTCCGGTCAAAGGATATTTCGTCTGGTCGCTGCTCGACAATTACGAATGGTCATTTGGGTATGACAAGCGTTTCGGGCTGGTTGATGTGGATTTCGAAACGCTGGAGCGAAAACCCAAAGACTCGTACTACGCCCTGCAAAAGGCGTTAGTACGCGGTTAAGAAGGCCGCCGGCAGGGTTGTCGGCGGCTTTGGGATTATTCGATGAAGGTTCGCGCCAGACGTTCCCGCAGCGGTTGCGCCAGATAGCTGAGCGCGGTGCGTTCGCCGGTGTTCACAAACAGGTCCGCAGGCATCCCCGGAACAAGTTCCAGCGACGCCACCTGTTCGGGCTGCGCCGCATCCAGCTTGATCTGCGCCAGATAATAGGGCTGCCCGGTGCGATCATCCTCGAGACTGTCAGCCGAGATATCGGTGATCCTGCCGGTCGCCTCGGGCACTTCGCCCTGATCAAAGGCCGACAGGCGCACGCGGGTTGACTGACCGACAAACAGCTTCTCAATATCGGCGGTGTTCACCCGCGCCTCGACGATCAGGGGCTGATCGGCCGGGACGATGTCCAGAATGGGCTCGCCGGGGCGGACAACGCCGCCCGAGGTAAAGACCGTCAGGCCCACCACCCGCCCGCTGACCGGAGCCGTGACCGCAACGCGCTTGCGGCGCTCTGTGGCCCCTACATATTGAGGTACAAGCGTGGCCAACTGCGCTTCGACCTGTGCCAATTCGGTCGAGACCGCCTCGGCGCGCTGGGTTTGTTGGCCGATGCTGGTCAGTTGCAGCTCGCTGATCTGGTTGCGCGCCTGCGCCTCTTGCGTGGTGAGCGAGGCTTCGACTCCGATCAAGCGTTCAACCTCAACCCGGCGGCTGTTGACGCGGTTGGCCGCGACCAACCCTTTGTCCTGCAAGGTCTCCAGATTGCCAAGTTCTTCGCGGGTGATGTCCATTTGGCGGTCATTGGCCTGACGCTGAGCCTGCAGCCCCACGATCTGATCGCGCAGATTGGCGATCTGCTGATCCAGCAGATTCCGCTCGGCAGTGCGGGTGCGGATTTCGGCATCGAACAGCAGTTTCTGGGTCAGGAAGGCGTCATCCCAGTCGCGGCTGTCCATAGCGACGCGCATCATATCGGCGACGTCTGCACGCTCAAACCGGCCCGCAGCACGGATTTGCGCGATCAGACGGGCGCGGCGCACGCTCAGTTCACCCAACTGGCTTTTGATCACGTCCAGATTGACGTCCAGATCGGTGCTGTCGAGCTCAACCAGCATCTGCCCTGCTTGGACCACATCGCCATCGGTGACCAGAATCCGACGCACGATGCCGCCGTCCAGATGTTCAACCGTCTTGCGATTGCCTTCGACCACAAAAGAGGCCGGGGCGACCACCGCACCGTCGAGTTTCGAGGCAGCGGCCCAATAAACCGAGCCCCCGACAAAACCGGCCACGATCAGCAGGCCGAGGATCACGAAGCCCCTGATACCCGCACCGGGAAGCCTTTGCTCGGCGCGGTTATAGTCTTCCAGCCGCAAAAGGCCTTGCTCGGGTGCGTAGTAAATTGCGGGAGTCATTGGGTTGCTCCTTGCTGAATGGCTGGCTGCGCCTGACGCGCGACGATCTGAGGGTGATCCTGCGACGGCAGGCCGGTTTGCTGGCGTGGGCGCAGAATATCGTCCTTGTCGCCAAAGCCGGTCTGCGATCCCTTGCTCAGCGTCAGGACCTTGTTCACCGCCTGCAAGGTGCTGGGACGGTGGGTCATGACGAATGTGATGGCGCCCCGTGCGCTGGCGGCGCTGATGGCGTTGCGCAGGGCAAGCTCGCCTTGCGCGTCCAGATCCGAGTTTGGCTCATCCAGCACCAGAAGGAACGGATCGCCATACAGTGCGCGCGCCAGGGCAATGCGCTGACGCTGACCGCCGGACAGGTGGAACCCGTTGCCCAGTTGCGTGTCATAGCCATCGGGCAGATTGCCGATCAGGCCATGCACGTCGGCGGCCACGGCGGCCTCGAACACCTTGGCATCGTCGACCGAGGTCGAAAACCGCGCAATGTTTTCGCGGATCGTGCCGTCGAACAGCTGCACATCCTGCGGCATGTACCCGATCATCTGACCCAGTTCCTGCGGGTCCCACTTTGCCATCGGCGTCCCGTCCAGCCGGATCGCGCCGCGCTGAGGGGTCCAGATGCCCGCCAACATCCGCGCCAATGTGCTCTTGCCCGAGCCACTGTGGCCGATCACGGCCATCACGTCCCCCGCCGATAGGGCGAACTCGATACCCCCGATGGTGGCGTTGCGGGCCAATGGCGGCCCGGCCTGAGAAATCATAGCATTCACCGAGAGTTGCGGGCGCGGCAATGCCAGCCGTTTGGGCTTTGCGGGAAAGGCTTCGTCAAGGGTTCGCAGGTTCTTGTAGGAACCACGTGCCGCCAGAAGGCCGCGCCACTGGCCGATCAGCTGATCGATAGGGGCCAGGGCACGCGCCAGAACGATGGTCGCGGCGATCATCACACCCGCCGTGGCCTGTCCGGTGATGGCCAGCGCCGCACCCAGCCCCAACATGCCCGACTGCAGCGCCATGCGGATTGTTTTGGACAAAACAGAAAAGCTGGCGATCCGGTCAGATACGCGGGTCTTCAACCCGTGCGCCTCGTGTTGCAGAGCTGTCCAGCGACGGGCGAGATCACCATTCATCCCCATCGCATGGACAAGCTCTGCATTTTGCTCACTTGTGGTGAACAAAGCGTCGGACCTGCCGCGCGCGCGGGATGCGTCCTGCATGACGCCAGCGGCGCGCGCGTTGTTGATCAGGGCCAGAATTGTAAGGATCAGCGCCCCGGCAAGGCCCAGCGCGCCCAGGTAGGGGTGCAACATGTAAAGCACCGCCAGATAGATCGGAATCCACGGTGCATCGAAAAACGCGATCAACGTGGCCCCCGAGATGAAATCGCGCAGTCCGGCGATATCCGCGGCCGGGTTGTCTGCGGCCGTGGAATTGCCCTGCAGACGGCGGCGGATCGAGGCCTGCAGCAGCGGCGCACCGATCTTCAGTTCGAACCGGGCCCCCAGCCGGTTCAGGATGCGCATCCGCATCAGATCCAACAGGCCAGTGACGATGAATACACCGCCCAGCAGCAGGGTCAGGGCGATCAGGGTATCCATGTTCTGGCTGGTCAGCACACGGTCATAGACCTGCAGCATGTAAAGCGGACCGGCGAGCATGAGAAGATTGAGGACAAGGCTGAAAAAGCCGATGGCGATAAAGCCGCCCCGCAGCGAGGCCCAGGCTGTTTTGATGGAAGATTTTTTCTGAAACATGACGGTGATCTCTTTTCAGGATGGAAGGGTGGCGACTTGCGGCGCCACCCCATTGGGTCAGTGATCAGACAACAAAGTCGTCGTCAGTCAGATCCGAGGCATTGATGCCGACCAGACGCACCGAGTTGTCGGACGAGAAGGACAGCAGCGCGTCGTTTCCGTCTTGTTCGATGGTCAGGTTGTCGCGGAAATCCGGTCCGAAATCGGTAAAATCCAGTCGGTCGATGCCGGTCTCGTATTCCTCGACCACGTCGTTGCCGAACTCACCTTCGAAGATCAGGATGTCTTCTCCGGCGCCACCAATCAGGATATCATTGCCGCCCTCACCATTCAGGATGTCATCCCCGGCCTGACCGCGCAGAACGTTGTCGCCCGAGTTACCCGACAGGATGTCGTTACCGCCATTCGGGCTGTTCACATTGTTCGAGCCGCTGATGTTTTCGAACCCGTACACCTGATCCAGCGTGGCCCCGTCCGGCGCGTTGATACTGGCGACACCGTTGCCGTCTTCGTCGAGGTCCAGAACAACGCCCGGCCCCGCCGAGAACAGCGCGGTGTCGTTGCCCGCGCCACCGATGATGATATCCGCCCCGCCGAACGAGTGGATGACATCGTTGCCGCCAGCGCCGTCGAGCACGTTGAACTCGTTGTTGCCGAGGATCAGGTCATCGCCTTCGGAACCGACCACGTTTTCGAAGTCATCGACCTCGGCCAGGATTTCGCCGAACTGGATGATGGCACCGTCCTGCGGACCTACGTCGCCGCCTACCAGAGGGCTGGGTACCGGACCACTGAGGTCCAGATCGATCGCCACACCGTCAAAACCCGACAGGTCAATCGTGTCGCTATCACCCGAACCGACAACCCGCTCGATCGAGCTGAGGATGTCCGTCTCGATCTGGTTGTCGATGACGTCTTCACCGATGACACCGGTTCCGCCCGTGGCGTCCACATCCAGCGTCGCGCCTGCATCGACCAGCGTGTCCTGAACAACCGGGCCGTTCTGACCAGCCGGTGCATTATGTAGGTGGATGGCTGAAACAACACCCGGGATCGGGGTTTGCAGATCGGCTTCGTTCAGGCCGGTGACGCTCAGGTCGCTGGAATAGGTGACCTCGCCGGTATGCAGGTTCTGGACCACGACCGCCGTGGCGAAGCCGGTAGCATTGCTGTCCGACAGCGGCCCGGGCTCTTGCGCCGCATCCAGCGGACCGCTGAGCGTCAGGGTGCGGATACCGTCCACGGTTTCGTCGCTTTGAACCAGCAACTGGCCACGGATCTCTCCAGCCGGGAAGTCGGTCGTGTGGATGTTGTAATACAGGTTGTTTGCAGCAGCCTGCTCCACAAAGGCAGCGCCATCCGCAATGGCCGACCCGAACTGGCCGGGTGCGGTCACGGTCTGGTTGACGACACTGACGTTGAAGCCGGTGTCACGCACGGCGGTTCCGTTGCCATTGGCATCGAGGCTGACTTTGACCGACACATCCAGATCCGAGAAATCTGCGGTGTCAAAACCTTCGCCACCTTCGATGAAGTCGTTTCCAAGGCCACCGACGATCACGTTGTCACCCTGACCGGCGATCAGAACGTCATCCCCCGCGCCGCCGTCGACGACACCGTTGATCCGACCGAAGTCCACAACGATGTCGTCTCCGGCACTCAGCAACACATTACCATTTACCACACCTTCGTCATCGTTGACGAATGTCACTGAGCCCGCCTCGGTCGCGTCAATCGCATTGACCCGACCCGAGATTTCACCTTCGTTGACGATGGCACCCAGAAGGTTCAAACCACCGTCGATACGGATACCCGCCGCTGCGTCACTGTCCTGGGAGCCCGCGATCAGCCCGTCATTCTGCACTAGACCGGCAAAGCTGGCGTCTTCGACATTGCTGAACAGGCGCAGACCGTCGCCGACCTGGTTGCCTTCGATGGCATCACCGCGCCCCTGGAAGGTGCCTTCATTGAAGATCGCAGCCGAGACCACGTCGCCATCCACGTCACCGGTTTGCAGCGACACGGCCGAGCCGTTGTTGCCAAGGCCCGCATCTACCAGACCGGTATTGGAGAAGGTATAATTGTCGGCGGTACCGTCGGCGTAGACGGTGCCATTGCGCTGGTTGCCGGTGCCCAGAATGTCGCCTTCGTTGCGCACATCCAGACCGAACCCGTCAATGTTCAGCGCGCGACTGTCCGAGAACACTGTGCCGGTGTTCAGGAACTGACCACCTGAGTGATCACCGGTTCCGAAATACACACCGTTCTGAATACCCGCGATCAGGCCTGCGTTGCTCAGCGTGCCTTTGAAGTTCACGCCATTGACGACGCGCAGACCGGCAACGGTGCCGTTGGCCCCTTCCGACAGGATCGTGCCGGTGTTGGTGATAGTGGCGTCGGTCGTGCCGGAATTGCCGACATTGCCGATCCGCACGCCGTCGCCTGCCAAACCAACATTGGCGGCGGCATTGCCTCGGCCGATGATGATGCCGTCATTGTCCAGCTCAAACGTGTTGGCGCCATCCTCGGCCCCGCCAATCTCGACCCCAAAGCCCGAGCCCTGATTGTGCTCGCCCGCGTCGATCACACCATTGGCCAGATTGCGGACCGAGAAATCATCCGCCGTGCCATCGGCATAAACCGTACCATTGCGCTGCTCGTCGGTGCCCAGAATGACGCCACCGTTGATCAGATCCACGCCGGTTCCGTCGATATTCACCGCGCGGCTGCCCGACTGGATGGTGCCGAAGTTCAGAACATCCAGATCATGTTCGGCATTGCCGATGTACAGGCCATTGCGCGCGCCTTCGATCACACCGGTCGAGGTGTTCACGATGCGGCCTTCCGAATTGGCGCCATCGGCGATGCGGATACCGCCTGCGGTGCCCTGATTGCTGTCGGACGAAATCAGACCGCTGTTGTTGATGTCGATCTCGGCAATGGTGCCCTCGGCCCCGTTGTTGATACGGATACCATCACCTGCGCCCGGCGTGTTCGACGCTTCCTGACCACGACCCTGAATGGTCGCGCCAAAACCGTTGAAAATGGCGTTCGACACCCGGTCGCCCGCCTCATCACCCACCTGCAGCGAGATACCGGCACCGAAGTTGCCCGCGCCTGCGTCGATGGTACCGCCCGAGAAGTTGCTGATGCTGACATCCTCGGCGGTCGAGTTGGTATAGATCGTGCCGTTGCGCTGATTTCCGGTGCCGATAATGTCACCAAAGTTGCGAACGCTGACGCCTTCGCCCTGAATGTCCACTGCGCGACTGTCGGATGAGATCACTCCGCCACGGAAGTTGTCTAGACGGCCCGAGCTGCCAGCACCTGCAAACTGAACGCCATTAAATTCACCTGCAATCTCACCGAAGTTGCGGATATCGGCGCTGCCCGAGACCTGAATGCCGGTGGCCAGCGCGTCTGGGCCCGAATTGGCCTCGATGCTGCCGGTGCGGAAGTTGAATACCTGTGCATCCTCACCTTCGACCGATACGGCGGCTGCGGCGTTGTTGGTGGTGATCTGACCAAAGTTCAGAAGGCGGGCAAAATCATTGTCCAGCACAAAGGCCGGAGTGTTGTCGACGACAGTTGCCTGAAAGAATCCGTTGGACAGTGTCTGCCCGTCGCGGACAGTTTCCTGGGCCAGTGACGAGGTCGTCAACAATCTGGCGCGCAAGGATGCGAGAAAGTCGGAAAGCATTGGGGATCTCCCTGCATGAGTTCAAATCGGACGGACATCAAACCGGGGCCGTTTGTCCGCGTTCTCATCAGTTGCCGATCGCGCTGAGCCTTTTGAAATTCTTCCTTCGAATGGGGTGTATAACCTTCGCGAATAGTCACGTGATCCGCGAGATTGAAGGAATTTTATTCGTTGTTTTACTGATACTTGATGCGATAGGGCAGGTGCCGAAATCTTATTCGGTGACAGGTTTTCACGAATAGTTTGGCCCTTGTTACGCCCTGCAGCGGACATGCGCGGACATCGTCAGGCGATACCAGATCATAAGACCTGGGATTCAGCTGTCGGAAGCGACCGGTTTCTTGACCAGATTCGCGTTGCGCGATGCAACTGTGCCCTGCGGCGGGTCCTGATGGATATGCTTGCCCATCGCCTCGATGATCTCGGGGTCGGGATATTGTGGCCGGGTCAGCGCCCCCAGTTCCCGCATGTTGCCCTTGTCATCGAAGGGCAGAAAGGTCAGGCCGAACCCGTCGCGTTTGAACTGTTCGGCGGCGATGGCATTGACCATCGTGCAGGCCTCGCTTTGCGCCACATAGCGGCACACGGTTTCAAACCGGGCAGTGGTGACGTCAATGCCGGTCTCTTCCGCCACCGTTTCCGAGGGCTTTGGCAGATCCTGCTCAAGATCATAGCCAAAGGAAATCGGAAACCGGATCAACTGATCCGCCGGAACTTCATGCGCCCAGATACTGGATCTGCGGCTCAGCGGGTGGCCCTTGCGCATCCCCAGATACAGTGGTTCGAGCCAGAGCGAAGTGAAATCCAAAGGTCGGGTTGAGCCGCGATAGATGTGATCGAAGCTTTTGCGTGCGATAAAGGCCATGTCGACGGAACGATCCTCGACCATCCTGGCCAGGGCGACGGGATATTCTTCGACGATGATGATCTTGCGATCCCGGGCCACCTGCGCGAACAGCGCGCGGAAATAGCGCGACAGATACGCAGCCAGGGTCGGTGTCATGCCCAAACGAATGGGCGGCAGCTCGGTCGTCTGGTGGCGGCGCGCCAGGTCTCCGATACCATCCACGATCTCGACCACCTGCTGAGCGTGGGCAATCAGCTCCTGACCAAAACCGGTCAGATGAACGCCGTCTTTGCCGCGCTCGAAAATCGCAACCCCAAGTTCGGTCTCAAGCTTCCTGATCTGGTTCGACAATGCAGGCTGGCTGACCGCCACCGCCTGCGCGGCCCGCGTAAAATTCTGATGCTCGGCCACAGCAATAACGTATTGAAGATCGCGAAAGTTCATATCTTGTGGCTCAAATCAGTGTTTTGCCAGTGCGCGGACACGCCAACGCCGACCGGCTGGACGTCGCATCAAGCCTGCCCGCGTCACATCGGCGGGGCAACCTTCTTTCGCTCAGGTCTCAGATTTGTGAGGCGCTGTGTATCGCCCGGCAAATGCGGCGCGGCGCTTAAGGCAACGTCATCAGAGGCGCATCCCGCTGCACTTGAATATCCTGCGTTCCACCGGGCGAAGAAAGCTGAACCGTCAATTGCTGCGCGTCCGTGAACCGTTCGAAATAGGCAAACCGAATTGTTGTCAGCACCGCAATATCTTCACATTGCAGCAGGTAGTCGGCGTGAAACTCGTGATGGTCTGCACCGTCCCCGGACGGTTCTTCCTGCCCGAACGCATCCCCGACCAGCGCCACATTGGCCGAAGCGGTCATACACCCGGCCTCGGGCGGGATCTCGAATATTGTCAGCGGTTTTGACAGATCAGAGATCGCGTCGGCAACGCGCGACCGGTCCTCATCATTGTAGGTGGGATGTTCGAAGCCTACGATATCTGTTCCGGGCACTTTCAGGGCCAGCGTGATCTCATTTCCCAAAACCGACATCTCTAACCGCCCGACCTGATGGGTGTGCGTACTGGATGAACTGGCTTCCTGCGCCATCAAGCCGGCAGGAAGAAGAAAAAGAGAAACGGCCACACTCTTCATAACAATCACCACCAAAAACACCGCGTATTTTAGCCAATTTGTAGCGTCACGCAATAATGACACGGCCTTTCCGCCCTCCCCATTTATGGCGGGGTTCAATTGGGAGGTATTTCCGACAATAAAACTCAGGTTGACATTGTTGACTAATTCTATCAAGTAATTCCCCGTCCGTTCTGCCTTGGCGCAGGACCCGCAAACAGATATTTCAGAAAGATCAAACCCCATGACCAGATTGTACGCCGCGACCAGCGCCTTGACCTTGTCCATCGCAGGTGCAGCCGCAGCCGAGGCGCCCTTAAAATCCGATGTCCTGAGCACTTATGCCAACATCGCCGAAGCGAAATACGAAGACAGCCTGATCGCCGCAAAGTCGCTGCAATCTGCGGTGAACGCGCTGATCTCCGACCCGTCGGACGCAACCCTGAACGCCGCGCGCGCCGCCTGGATCGCAGCCCGCGTTCCCTATCAGCAGACCGAGGTCTATCGCTTTGGCAATGCCATCGTCGACGACTGGGAGGGTAAAGTGAACGCCTGGCCGCTGGACGAAGGACTGATCGATTATGTGGACGCCTCGTATGGTGGCCCCAGCGATGAAAACGAATTCGCCGTTCTGAACGTCATCGCCAACCCCAGCTTTGATCTGTCGGGCGAAACCATCGACGCTGCCGAAATCACCCCGGCGCTGCTGTCCGACACGCTGCACGAGGCGGACGGGATCGAGGCCAACGTGGCGACCGGATATCATGCCATCGAATTCCTGCTGTGGGGTCAGGACCTGAACGGCCACGACGCGGGCGCGGGCAACCGTCCCTACACCGACTATGTTCAGGGTGAAGACTGCACCAATGGCAATTGCGACCGCCGCGCCCAGTATCTGAGCGCCGCAACCGAACTGCTGATCAGCGATCTGGAATGGATGACCGCACAGTGGGCCGAAGGCGGTGAGGCCCGCACGGCCCTGACCGCAGACGAAACCGCCGGTGTCAGCGCCATTCTGACCGGCATGGGCTCATTGTCCTATGGCGAACAGGCGGGTGAGCGTATGCGCCTTGGCCTGATGCTGAACGACCCCGAGGAAGAGCATGACTGCTTCTCGGACAACACCCATAACAGCCACTACTATGATGGCCTTGGCATCCAGAACGTCTATCTGGGCAGCTATACCCGCATCGATGGCACTCCGGTTTCGGGCGCATCGCTGTCGGATCTGGTCACCGCAACAGACCCGGCGCTGGATATCGAGATGAAGGCGAAGCTGGCCAACACCATGCAGGCTCTGGGCCGTATCAAATCGACTGCCGAGGGCGGTTTTGCTTATGACCAGATGCTGGAGCGCGGCAACGAAGGCGGCGAAGCGCTGATCATGGGCGGCGTTAACGGGCTGGTCGATCAGACCAGGACCATCGAGCGCATCGTGTCCACGCTGGAGCTTGACCAGATCGAGTTCGAAGGCTCGGACAGCCTGGATGATCCCAATGCGGTATTCCAATAAGCCCTGAACCTGCCCCGGGGGCCAATACGCCCCGGCGCGATCTGGCCGCCGAAACTGAGGCCAGAGCCATTTACCAGGAAGCGCGCAAATACTGCCGGGAAGCCGGTGGCTATGAGTCGATGTCACTGTTCGAGAACTTGATGTCGGATGAAGAGAGCCATATCGATTTCCTTGAAACGCAGTTCGACCTCTATGAAAGGATCGGCGAAGCCAGCCATGCGCAACTCAACGCATACAAGATGGACGAAGGCGGGTAAGCTTGCCCTTATTTCGGTGGCCGCACTGGCGGCCGCCCCTGCACAGGCGGCTGAGTCCGCAGAAACCGAGCTGCGGGACCTCCACCTCAACACCCTTCCCAGAACTGATGAAGAGCGCGCCCGGATCGATGCGGCAACGACAGCGCCCGTGGATTTCAGCGCTCCTCAGGCGTTTGAGGCACTGTCGGCGGGGGCTGCCACGGTTCGCGTGCGCTCTAACGCGGATGCGTTCTCGCACCCTTCGGCCAATATCAGTTTCGAACAGGAACTGGATTTCAAAGTCGGTAACGGGCTGTTCAAGAAGATCTGGGTCTCTTCGCCTTCGTCGACATTGGCGTCAGATGGGCTGGGGCCTTTGTACAATGCCCGGTCCTGCCAGCGCTGCCATATCAAGGACGGGCGCGGGCATACGCCGAACGGGCCGGATGACAATGCGGTGTCGATGTTTCTGCGCGTCTCGATCCCCGGCGCGCCCGAAGATGCCCCGGCTGAAATCGCCGACTATATCGCCACCTTGCCCGAACCGACCTATGGCGGGCAGATGCAGGATTTCGCGCTGGCGGGACATCCGGCAGAATATCGGCTGGACATCACCTATGAGGAAATCCCGGTCGAACTGTCGGGGGGCGAGACTGCCTCGCTGCGCAAACCGACCTATGCGGCCGCCGATTTGGGCTATGGCCCGCTTCACCCCAAGGCGATGCTCAGCCCCCGTGTTGCACCGCAGATGATCGGGCTTGGGCTGCTGGAATCGATCCCGGTCGAGGATCTGCTGGCCAAGGCCGATCCCGAGGATGCGGATGGCGACGGCATCTCGGGCCGCCCCAATATCGTCTGGTCGACCGAGTTTGATGCCCCAATGATGGGCCGTTTTGGTCACAAGGCGGGGATGCCCACAATTATGGAGCAGTCCGCCGCCGCCTTTGCCGGAGATATCGGTATTTCAAGCCCGCTGTTTCCCGCGCCCCATGGCGACTGCACGGCGCGACAGAACAGTTGCATCAACGCCCCGCATGGCGACGATGATGCACGTGGCAGCGAAATTGACCAGGTCGGTATGGACCTCGTCGCCTTCTACAGCCGCAATCTGGGCGTGCCTGCGAGGCGCGACATCGATGACCCGCAAGTGCTGCGCGGCAAAGAGGTATTTTACACCACCGGCTGCGCCTCATGCCATACGCCTGCCTATGTCACCCATCGCATGGCCGACCGGCCCGAGCACAGTTTTCAATTGATCTGGCCCTATACCGACCTGCTGCTGCACGACATGGGCGAAGGACTGGCGGACAACCGGCCCGAGGCGCGCGCGACGGGTCGCGAATGGCGCACGCCGCCCCTGTGGGGGATTGGCCTGACCGAGCGGGTGTCCGGCCATACCCAGTTTCTGCACGACGGGCGGGCGCGGTCGCTGCTCGAAGCGGTCCTCTGGCACGGGGGTGAGGCGCAGGCAGCCCGCGATACCGTGGTGTCGATGCCCAAACCCGACCGCGAAGCCCTGATCCGTTTTCTGGAAAGCCTCTGACATGCGCACCCTATCGCTTGTGACCGCCCTGTTGCTTCCGCTGGCGGGTTACGCGCAGGACCGCGCGCCGATCCTGATGGACGCGGCCGAAAGCCACATCCTGCCACGCTTTGCCGGTCTGGCCGGGGCGACCGAGGCGTTGTCGAACGCGGCGCAGACCGATTGCGCACCCGCCTCTGCCGACCTGCGCGCTGCCTATAACGCAGCCTTCGACACCTGGATTTCTGCCAGTCACTTGCGTTTCGGCCCGACCGAAGTCGACGATCGCGCCTTTGCTCTGTCCTTCTGGCCCGACACCAAGGGTTTCACGCCCAAAGCCCTGTCCGGATTGATCGCCGCTGAAGACGAGGCCGTCCAAGACCCGAACGCCTTTGCCGAGACTTCGATCGCCGGGCGGGGGTTCTTTGCGTTGGAACGGATGCTTTATGATCCTGCGATGGCCGAACAGGGCAGCGCCGCGTATCGCTGTGTGTTGATCAGCGCCATCGCCGCCGATATTGACCGAAACGCCGATGCCATCAACGCCGATTGGCAAAGCTACGCACCGCAACTGACGGTACCGGGCGAAGACAGTCCCTATCGTACAGGCGACGAAGCGATGCAGGAACTGTTCAAAGCGCTGACCACGGGCCTGCAGTTTACCTCGGACACACGACTTGGCCGCCCGCTTGGCAGTTTCGACCGGCCGCGCCCGAAACGGGCCGAGGCGTGGCGGTCCGAGCGCTCTCTGCGCCATGTGGAACTGTCTTTGATCGCCCTGCGAGATCTGGCCGCAAGGCTGTCCTTCGATCATCCTGACATCGCCGCCGATCTGGACGCGGCATTCGCAAAAGCGATTGCGCAGGCAGAGCGGCTGGATGATCCGGCCCTTGCCGGGGTCGCAGAACCGCAAGGCCGCTTCCGCGTCGAAGCCTTGAAGCAGTCTATCGACGATATCCGCACCATCGCCGCAACCGAGCTTGGCCCGACCCTAAGTATCAGCGCCGGTTTCAACTCGCTGGACGGGGACTGAGGTATGACCAGTCGTCGCGGATTTCTTGCCGGTCTGGCCGCTGCCACCATCGCGCCGATTAAGGGATGGGCCGCCGCGGGTTCACCAGATTACCTTGCTGCGGCGCTGTTTCCCGATGGCTCTTACCGGTTGGCCGGGCTGGACGCCAAAGGGACGATCCTGTTCAGTCAGACGCTGCCGGATCGGGGCCATGCCGCCGCAGCCCACCCGCACAAGGCACAGGCGATTGCCTTTGCGCGCCGCCCCGGCACTTTCGCGCTGGTCATCGATTGCACCAGCGGCGAAAAGCTGCGTCAGTTGCAGGCCCCGGCGGGGCGCCATTTCTATGGCCACGGCGTGTTTTCGGCAGACGCCGCGTGCTTTTTCACCACCGAGAATGATTATGAAGCCGGGGAAGGCGTGATCGGCGTCTGGGACGGGAACAGCTACGAGCGGTTGGGCGAATTCCCCTCGGGCGGCGTCGGCCCGCATGACATGCGGCTGATGCCGGATGGCAAATCGCTGGTCATCGCCAATGGCGGCATCGAAACCCACCCGGATATGGGGCGCAGCAAGCTGAACCTGCCGGCGATGGAACCCCGGCTCAGCTATCTGGACCTGTCGGGTTCAGTTCTGGAACAGGTGATCCTGCAACCAGAACTCCACAAGAATTCAATTCGGCATCTGAGCGTGCGGGCTGACGGTCTGGTTGGCTTTGCCATGCAATGGCAAGGAGCAAAAACCGAGTATCCGCCCCTGCTGGGTCTGCATTGTCGGGGCGGTACAGCGCGATTGCTGTCTGGGCCAGAGGATCGGCAGAGCAGATTGCAGGGATACGCGGGAAGCATCGCCTTCGCGGCCAGCGGCGACACCATCGCGATCACCTGCCCTCGTGGCGATACGCTGCACTATTTCGACGTCGAAAGCGGTGCGTTTTCGGGCGCGGTGGCTCAGACCGACGTGTGTGGGCTGGGCGCTGGCCGGAACGGATTGGTCTTTACAACCGGTACCGGAGCGTTCGGTACGCTTGACCGGGGCACGGATAAAATCACTGTGCGCAACCGGTGCCAATGGGACAACCACTTGATCCCCATCCGTTCTTTCGCATGAAATTCGGCATTCGCTGTCACATAGTTTACACTTGGAAGAATCAAATTGCTGCCGTATTGGCGGGCGCGAAACTGGTACGCTCACGTTAAGGACCGACTTGATTGAAACACACGCCCGACGCACCGCATTCCATCTACGGGGTTGAGAAATGGGGCCGGGGCCTCATCGAGGTGACAGAGCAGGGCGAGATCGGTCTGCGCAATCCGATGGTGCCCGAGGCGGACGCAATCAGCCTGCCCGGCATTCTCAGCGATCTGGACGACCGCGGCATCAAGGCCCCGATGGTTCTGCGCGTGACATCCTATCTGGAACACGAAATCGCCCATCTGAACGAAAGCTTTGCCGAGGCAATTGCGCGTGTGGGGTACAAGGGCAGCTATCGCGGCGTCTTTCCGATCAAGGTGAACCAGCAGGCGCAGGTGGTCGACCGGATCGTCGAGTACGGCAAGACCTACAATTACGGGCTTGAGGCCGGGTCAAAACCGGAACTGGTCGTGGCCCTGGCGCATCGTCTGGCCCCCGAAGCGCTGATCGTCTGCAACGGCGTCAAGGATGCCGAGTTCATCCAACTGGCGATCCTCAGCCGCAAAATCGGGTTCAATACTGTCATCGTGCTGGAAAGCCCGAAAGAGGCCGACACGGTGATCGAGGTTTATAACGAACTGGGCATCGAACCGCTGATCGGCGTGCGGGTCAAACTGACCAATCAGATCAGCGGCAAATGGGAAGAAAGCTCGGGCGACCGGTCGGCCTTTGGCATGAACACCGACCAACTGGTCGCCACGGTGGACAAGCTGAAGGCAGCCGGTTTGCTGCATTGCCTGAAACTGCAACATTCACATCTGGGCTCACAGGTGCAGGACGTCAACGACGTGCGCCGTGCCGTGGGCGAGGCGTGCCGCTACTACACCGAACTGACGCGTGAGGGCGTGCCGCTGACCCATCTGGACCTCGGCGGCGGCATGGGCGTGGACTATACCGGCGAGAAAAAGGCCGCCGAGAATTCGATCAACTACACGGTTGAGGAATATTGCGCCAACGTGGTGGAAACCGTCGCCTACGCGATGGACGAAGCCGAAATCGCCCATCCCACGCTGGTCACCGAAAGCGGCCGCGCGGTGGTGGCGACATCCTCGATGCTGCTGTTCAATGTGCTGGAAAGCACACTCTATGACGCGCCCAACGGCCCCGAGGTTGAGGCGGACGATCACCATCTGGTCTCGGACCTTGCCGCCGTGCATGGTTATTTGTCCAGCGACCGGTTGCAGGAATGCTGGAACGACGCCACATTCTATCGCAACGAGCTGCGCGCGCTGTTCCGCCGAGGCTATGTCGACCTGCGGCAGATGGCCCGCGCCGAACGCATCTACCTGTCGCTGATGTCCCGCCTCAAGGCGCTGGCTGCCAGTGACGATCTGGAAACCGATCTGGACGACCAGCTTGAGAAGGTAGCCGATATCTACCACTGCAACTTTTCGCTGTTCCAGTCGCTTCCGGATGTCTGGGCTATCGACCAGTTGCACCCGATCGTGCCGCTGCAAAGGCTGAACGAAACCCCCGACCGCCGCGCGGTGCTTTCCGACATCACCTGCGACAGCGACGGCAAGATCGACCGGTTCATTCTGGCCGATGGCGTCTCGCCCAGCCTGCCGGTGCATTCCCTACCCGAGGACGACGAATACTTCATGGGCGTTTTCTTCGTCGGCGCTTATCAGGAAACGCTGGGCGATCTGCACAACCTGTTCGGCGATACCAACGTGGTCACCATCGACCTGCGCGCAGACGGAGGCTTCGACCTGCTGCACGAACAAGAGGGCGACACGATTTCCCAGGTCATGTCCTATGTTGAATTCGACCCGCAGGATTGCGTCGCCGCCTTCCGCAAAATGGTGGACGAGGCGATTTCAACCGGTACTCTGCAAGCCAAGGACCGAAAAACCCTGATGAGCGCCTATCGCGACTCGATCAACGGCTACACCTATTACGAATAACCCCTTGAGAGGAGACTATCCCATGGGCAAAACACTGGTTGTCGGCGCGGGCGGCGTGTCCCACGCAGCCGTGCACAAAATGGCGATGAATTCGGACATCTTTACCGAGATCACGCTGGCCAGCCGCACGAAATCGAAATGCGACGCCATCGCAGCGGCCGTTAAGGACCGGGTCGGTGTGGACATCGCGACTGCCGAGTTGGACGCCTACAAGGTTGAAGACACAGTCAAACTGATCAAAGAAACGGGTGCAGAGATCCTCGTGAACCTGGCCCTGCCGTATCAGGATCTGGTTTTAATGGACGCGTGTCTTGAGGCCGGCATCCACTACCTCGACACCGCGAACTATGAGCCCGAGGACGAAGCCAAGTTCGAATACCATTGGCAATGGGCCTATCAAGAACGGTTCAAAGAGGCTGGTTTGACTGCCATCCTCGGCTCGGGCTTCGATCCGGGTGTGACCAGCGCCTTCGCCAAATGGCTGAAGAAGCACAAGTTGGATACGATCCGTCAGATCGATGTGCTGGACGCGAATGGCGGCAGCAACGATCAAGAATTCGCCACCAACTTCAACCCGGAAATCAACCTGCGCGAAGTGCTGGCCGAGGTGCGCCATTGGGAAAACGGCGCATGGCAGCACAGCCCGGCGATGACCCACAAGGTCGAATTCGACTTCCCCGCCATCGGCCCCAAGAACATGTACCTGATGTATCACGAGGAACTGGAATCGCTCTCGACCCACTTCCCCGAGATCGAGCGTGCCCGCTTCTGGATGACCTTCGGCGATGCCTACATTACCCACGCCAAAGTGCTTGAAAACGTGGGCATGACCCGCATCGATCCGGTGATGCATGACGGTAAGGAAATCATCCCGATCCAGTTCCTGAAAACCCTGCTGCCCGATCCCGGCGATCTGGGCGCGGAGACCAAGGGCAAAGCCTGCATCGGTGACATCGCCACAGGTCAGGCCAAGGACGGCTCGGGCGAGAAAACCTATTACATCTACAACATCTGCGACCACGAGGAATGCTACGCCGAGGTCGGCTCCCAGGCCGTCAGCTACACCACCGGCGTCCCCGCCATGATCGGCGCGGCGCAAGTCCTGAAAGGCAACTGGCGCGATCCCGGCGTCTGGAACATGGAACAGCTCGACCCGGATGATTTCATGGACATGCTGAACGAACACGGCCTTCCTTGGCAGGTCCACGAACTCGACGGCCCGGTCGAATTCTGATCCGCCGTAGCTTCATCTGGCTAATAATATCCCGGGGGTCCGGGGGCAGCGCCTCTGGCCTCTCCAAAACTCGGAGACGCCGGATATGTCCGACATGATGACCACACAGGCCGGAGATGCCGGAGCCTTCCGCAATTTCGACCTGACCCGCGTTCCCACGCCCTGTTTCGTGGTCGACGAAAAAGCGGTCGAACGCAACCTGACCATCCTATCCGATATCGGCGCCCGCTCAGGCGCGCATGTGCTCGGCGCGCTTAAGGCGTTTTCGATGTTCTCGCTGGCCCCTTTGGTTCGCCAGCACCTCGGCGGCACTTGTGCCAGTGGTATCTACGAGGCACGTCTGGGCCGCGAAGAATATGGTGGCGAAGTTGCAACCTTCTGCGCCGGATACAAAGACGCGGATATCGACGACATCCTGTCCCTATCCGACCACATCATTTTCAACTCTCCGACGCAAAAGGACCGGTTCTTCGCAAAGGCCCAAGCCGCAAACGTTCAGGTCGGCCTGCGCATCAACCCCGAACATTCCGAAGGCGAGATCCCGAAATACGACCCCTGCGCGCCATGTTCGCGGCTGGGAACGCCGGTCAGTCAATTGACCGCAGAAGCTCTGCACGGGGTCGACGGCCTGCACATGCATACGCTCTGCGAACAGGGATTCGATCCTCTGCAACGCACTTGGGCTGCGGTCGAGCCGAAACTCAAACCCTTCCTCGACCAGCTCAAATGGCTGAACTTCGGCGGTGGTCACCACATCACCCGCGACGATTACGACCGCGACGGGCTGGTGGCGTTCCTCAAGGACATCCGCGATGCGTACGACATCGACGTCTATCTCGAACCCGGCGAAGCGGTGGCTTTGGACGCGGGCATTCTGGTTGGTGAAATCCTCGACCTGCCGACCAATGGCATGCCCCTCGCGATCACCGACATCTCGGCCACTTGCCACATGCCCGACGTGATCGAGGCCCCCTATCGCCCCGCCCTGATGGACGAGGCCGAGGTCGGCCACACCTACCGGCTGGGTGGTCCTTCCTGTCTGGCGGGCGATGTGATCGGCGATTACACGTGGGACCAGCCATTGCAGATCGGTCAGCGCTTTGCCTTTCTCGATCAGGCGCATTACTCGATGGTCAAGACCAACACGTTCAACGGTGTGCCCCTGCCCACCATCGCGCTGTGGAACAGCGAAACGGGCGAACTGAAGATTATCAAGCAGTTCGGCTATGACGACTTCAAAGAAAGACTCTCATGAGCATTTTCCTCGACAGTGAACTGACCGCATCCGAGCGCACTGAAGACGCGCGCTTCCGGGTGATCCCGGTGCCGCTGGAACGCACCGTCTCATACGGCTCTGGCACCGCCAAAGGCCCCGACGCGATCATCGAGGCCAGCAACGAACTGGAACGCATCACTGGCCACGCCGAACCCTGTGTCGAGGGGATTTTCACCGAAGCGCCGCTGGATTGCGACGCCGCCCTGCCCGAGATCATGGAACGCCTTGCGCAACGCACCGAGGCCGCCGTGCGCGCGGGCAAGGTGCCGGTCACGCTGGGGGGTGAGCATTCGCTCAGCTACGGCGCAGTGATGGGGGTGGCGCGCGCGCTGAACCAACCCGTCGGCATCGTGCAGATTGACGCCCATGCCGACCTGCGCAACGCCTATCAGGGCGAGAAACACTCTCATGCCTCGGTCATGCATCTGCTCGCCGAAGAAGGTATCCGGCTGGCCCAATTCGGTGTGCGTGCATTCTCGACGGAAGAGGCACAGAGCCGTCTACGCAACCATGTCTTCCACGTCGATGCCGAGGAACTGGTGACCAGTCATATCCACGCCGTCGACCTGCCCGAGGATTTCCCCGAACTGGTCTATGTCAGTTTCGATGTCGACGGTCTGGATCCGGCGCAGATGCCCGCGACCGGCACGCCTGTCCCCGGGGGCCTGAGCTATTATCAGGCGCTGCGGCTGGTCGAACACGCGCTAAGGGGTCGCAAATGCGTGGGGTTCGACGTGGTCGAGCTGGCCCCCAATGGCAATGCCGCGTGGGATTTCACCGCCGCCCAGATCGTCTATCGCCTGATGGCGTCCTGTTAGGGTCAGGCCGCAGTCAACCCGGCCTCAGCCCTGGCGCGCCGTCTGAACAAGGGGCGTCCGGCAACCGACAGGAAAAGTCCGGATAAAACGACGCCAATCAGCGCGGGGAGATAGAGCAGGAACCAGAACCTGGGGTTTTCAATCACCAACGGTGCCACAAACCCGCGCACACCTTCCAGCAGCACCAGAATGGTAAACGCGCCAAATATCTGTGGCCAGAGTCCAAAGCGCGAGAAGCTACCCAGCATCAGCGCCGAATACCCCACGAGCGAAATCGCAACGCAGATCGCCACCCACGAGAACCGCTGATGCAGTTCCTCGACCAGTTGCCCGATTGAGTGTCCATCGGTTTCGGCGACGATCGCCATATTCTGGATGAGTTCGATCGTCGGAACAGCCTCGAGGCTGCGACTGCCCATGTCCGATGTGATGGTCAGTTCTGAAATATCGTATGATGCATCTTCGAACAATGTCGATGACAGCGTGTTGCCCGCCCTGTCATATCTAAGGGCCACGCCGTCAAGCATCACCAGATGGATGCCCGTGCTTTGGGTGACCAGATAAGCGGTGGCGCTGGAATAACTGACAGGATTGGCCTTCACCCGCCGGTCCGAGACAAAGACCTCGTGCATGGTTCCGTCCAGATCGATGCTGCCGATATAGACTGTCACACCCTTTGCGGGGTGCAGAAACTCACCCTCGTTCAGCAATTGTGCGGTCACGTCGCCTGCAACTTCGGCCTGTCGCTGTTCCAGTTGCTCGACCGAGGCGGGTCGCAGGAACACGCTGATCACGGCCATCATCAGCCCCGCGCACAGCCCAAACATCAAAACCGCCCGCGCCAGCCGCCACGGGCTGGAGCCGGTAGCCAGCATCACCGTCATCTCGCTTTCGCGGCTCAGCCGGTTGGTGGCGTAGACAGCGGCGGCAAACACCGCCATCGGCATCACCGTCCGGATCAGCGTCGGCAGGGTCAGGGCGGTGAATTCCAGAAACACCAGCGCCGACTGACCGCCGCTGATCACCCGGTCAAACAGGCTGACCGAGCGTGTGATCCAGAAAACCCCAACAAGCACCAGGGTAAAAAAGCCGAACAGCACCAGCAATTGCCGCAGGAAATACCCATCAAAACGCGACATGCGACCTCTTGTTTCTTGGCGGTTGGCGTTGCGGCGGACCTTATGCCATTCAGAGGACCGAGGAAACCGTGATTAAGCAAGGTCGCGGATCGGCGCCAAAATCCGGTGGTACCACAACCAGCGTAGCACGCGGGACGCGCGGGGCGGGTCCAATACATCCGACCAGAATGCAACGATTTCGGCTGCGGTTGACCGGGGCGACAATCGTTCCAGCAATGGCGCCACCCAGACGCCTTCGAGGTTTGCAACCGGACGGGTCAGGTTGGGATGGGTCAGCACGAGGCCGGGCGCGATAGCGGTGGCCGTCTGCACTCCGGCGGTCACCAACCCGGCCTCCGGCGACAGCATCAGGGGTTGATGCGCGGGCAAATCATCAAGGTTCGGGTCCAAAAGCGAAGGCTTCAACCAATCCACCGGTTGCGCGCGCTCGGCCCAGAAGGGGGCTGGATCAATGGCTTGTTGCCGCGCATAGAAATCAGCAGACAGGGCCGCATGGGTCTGAATACGTTCGATCTGCCGATCGGCGTAGAAGGACAATGCCAGATCGCTATGTTCTGGGGTTTCCAACAGAGTGTTCACCACTGCCGCAGCTTGCACCGCCTGCCCCATCGCCAGTTGCACCCCCTGTGACGACAGCGCGTCGACCGAGAAACTGGCCTCGCCAACCCGCAGAAGATCCGATGTCGGAGGCGTCGTTTCGGCGCGGCTGGTTGTATCGGTACGCCGCACCGGCCCGATCCGGCGCTGTTCCAGACAGGGCGACAACAGAGTCGATTGCGCCAGCAGATTCAGATACAGATCGCGCCGACCCGCAGGCGACAGCCCGGTACAGGCGGCGGGGTCTACAAAAACCATGGCGTTGACCACTCCGCCGGGCAAAAGCGCGCCCCAGTACCAATGCGACGCCCCGGCCTCGACCCGGGCCTGCGGGCCGAAACCCGGTGGCACCTGCCAATAGGCATAAAGCGCAAGCAAAGGTTGGGAGGCGGGGCGGAACCGGCGGCCCAGCCCGGCCTGCCGTCCGGCAGCGTCCAGAAGAACTTGCGCCTTGACCTGAAAGGCATCCGTGTCGGTGCGGACTGGGATATTCCACCCTGCCCCTTGGCGCGTCGGGCGATAAGCGCGGGCGGGCTGGACGATCTGAACCCCTGCTGTACGCGCTGCGTGCAACAGGATTGCGTCGAAATGGGCACGATCCACCAAAAGTCCGGGGGTGTCGCCCTCGACGCCGCGACGTTCAAACGCTCCAGCCCAATGCAATAGCGACCCGGCTGCGCGCAAAAACCCGGCCTGCGCAACAGGTGCGTCGACCCCCAGCAGGTTCAGGATCGGCCAATTCGAGGGAGGCAGAGACTCGCCCACATGCTGGCGCGGGAAGGTGTGGCGCTCGATCAGGCAGACGCGGCGACCCAGTTGCGCCAGCCTCAGCGCGGCGGCGCTGCCGGCCGGACCGCCGCCGATAACACAGATTTCAGTCTCTATCGTCATCGGTCAGGCAGAGGCTGCCTGCGCGGTTGCGCCGAAATAATCCGGGCGCGCTTCGGACAGGCGGACATAAGCCTGCAAGCAATAGTGCAACCAACCGCGGATGTAGTCGCAGGCGGGGCGTCCGCGGTGGATGACTTCGTGATGACACCCGCCGCCGCACAGATAGCGTGCCCAGCAGGTGTTGCAGGGGGATTGGGTGTGGACGTGCCGATCTGCTAACCAGTCTTCGCGCCGCAGATCAGGGCCATCATAGACGTTGCCCATGGCCCCGGCCTCGTCTTCGACAAAGCGATGGCAGGCGAACAGGCCGCCATCAGCGGATACGCCAAAATACCCGCCGCCCGCTCCGCAAGCATAGGGGCGGTGGGTGCCGCGATGAATCTCCTGCATTGCCGCCGCCATGTTCGAGAACGGATAACGTCGCCCTTGGATCACTGCGCCCTCGAACACCTCGCCGCAGCGGATCATCTGCGTCAGCATCTCGTCCAGATCGTTCCGATCCAGCTCATGCCGCCCGTTGGGCGATGCCAGCATCGGCGAAAACCCGATGGAATGGAAACCCATCCTGACAAACCGATCCAGCGTCTCAGGCAGGTTCATGTTCTGGGGCGTGACCGTCACTCGGGCTCCGACCTGCATACGGTGTTGTGCGGCCAACAGGGGTTCGACCCGTTTCAGGATCGTATCGAAACTGCCGCGCCCACCGCGATTGGGGCGCAGCTTGTCGTGAACCTCACCCACACCATCCAGACTGATCGTGACGGCAAAGCCATGCGCCTCAAAAAAAGCGGCGTCCTCGGGGCGCAGCAGCGTCCCGTTGGTGGTGATTGAAAAGCCAACGCTTAATCCATTTGCCTGCGCCTGTTCCACGGCATAATCCGTAGCACGCTGCACCAGATCGCGGTTGATCAGGGGTTCCCCGCCCAGAAAGGCGAGGTTGATCCGCACGCCCGGTTCAGCCTCGGCCACCAGCCGGTCGACCGAGGCTTTGGCGACCTCCCACTCCATATTCCGCGCCGGGCCGCCGAACTCTCCTCCCGCCGCATAACAATAAGTGCAGGCCAGATTGCATTTCTGCGCCACTGCCAATGACAGCGACCGCACCGGCATGTCTTGCGGCGGAGCGTCGTTGATAAATGGCGTACCATCCAGCCCCATTGACCTGAGGAACGCGCTTTGGCCAGGCGCATCCATCGCCGCAAACCGGCCGGCCGTTCCCGCCGGCACATCGAACACGCACGAGCCATCGACGGCCAGCATGTGATCCCCATGCCCGCTGTCAAAGAAATGTACCTGCGCGGCGGGTGGGATCACGCCTTGCCCTCCGTCCAGAACGGAATGCCGATCCCTTTGGCGGCCAGTGCTTCGCCCTCGACCCGGAACAGCTTCATGTCGTCGCGCACCTGCTGGATATAGGTCTGGGAGTCTTCGAGCTTGCCTTCAGCTTCAAGCGTATACGCTTTGGCCAGACCATCCTTTACCCTGGCATACAGATCCAACGCCGCTTTGGCCTGCGCCTCGGTCCCGACTTCGATCTGGCGCAGATAGGCCGGTGTGCCCTCGCCCGTGTCGTACTTGGCCAGAACGTCCTTCATCTGGCTGAAGCGCAGGAAATGCTCGTCCCCGTCGGTGTCGATCCGCACCGCCAACGCATAGAGGCGGCGTTCGGGGAACAAATCCTCCTGCTCCAAAGTCGCCACGCATTGCGCATAGGCACGGTCGATAAAGCCGCCGGGGCGCTCGATCTCGATGAAATCCGCAAGCGCCTCGGCTGTCAAAGGCCGCAGAGCACGGGGTTGCGTCTTACCCTTGCCCGCTGGCAGGGTTTCAGACGGGGTCAGCACAGGCTCATAGCCCTCCGGCTCAAGCTCCCACAACAGTTGGTTCGCCCAGCGCATATGGGTCATCTCGCCAATCGCGACCTCCAGCACCGAACGCCGAGCAAAGATCAGGTCGTCCTTCAGCGTCGGCCATTTCTGGGTGTCCGCCGTTTCGGGATCCGCCAACGAGAAATAGGCATAGAGATATTGCAGGCTCAGCGTCATCTCCATCGCCGCCAGACGGGTCTTGAGATCCTCGATCATCTCCTCGGGCGTGTCATAGGGGTCGACGCCCTGCATTTCAGGATCGACCTTATAGACCTCGCCGGTTTCGCGGCCTTCGACCACGATGGGCAGCTCGCTCCACATCTGGTTCACCTGATAATGGTCGATCTGATAAGGGCGGTTCTGTTCCACCGTGTTCAGTGCCGCCACGTTGCCCGATGGCGACTTGTCCGAACGCAACCAGTCCAGATAGGTTTCGGCCTCAATCGGGTTTTTCGACTGGCCCGAGGGCAGCTGATCGTCATGCGCCACCTCTGCCATCACCACGTCGGGGTGGTTCGAGGGCCAGTAATGACAGCCGCAATCGCGGAAATCATGGGACCACGGGTTGCACAGGCTCTGCGTCAGTTCACCGGGATCATATGCGGCGCTGAACACGCCCGCCTCGGTCCGGTACTGGCGGCGAAAACCGTGCAGGATGACCTGTTCGGCATCCACTTCGCCTTCGTGATTGCGGCGCTCCAATGCTATGCTGACCGGTTTGTCGTCACCATGTTCCAGACTGCGGATAAACCGCCAGATCATCAGTCCGTCATAAGGTTTATTATCTTCATCCCTGAATGTAATACGCTTGCCGCTTTGTTCGACCCAGGACAGGAACCAGCGCCCCTGACTGAGATTTGCGCCCACTTCACCACTGTAAGCTTCCAACAGAGTCTGCACCCAGTCTTCGGGGCTGTTATCGGGCAGCATCGGGTCGTAGAAGTAATCGACAAACACCAGATGGAAGCCCTGCGAATTCTTCGGCGCTTCGGGCACGGGGTTCAGCGGCACCCGCGCTGCGTTGAACACCAGACCGGGAAAGAACCGGCGGTCGAGGTTGCGCACATCCATTTCCAGACCGGGAAAGCAATTGCCTACTGATCCGTCCAGCCGCGTGTTGTCGGGGTTGCCCGGCACTTTATAGGCCGCACGCGCGGTCAGGTTGCGGGGTTTGACGCGGATTTGGCCGGGTTGATCAGACATTCTGAGCCTCCGATTCCTGTGCAACCAGATAGTCGATGAACGAGATCACCAGATGATATTGCCTGCGTGACAGAGACAGCGGGTAATAGTTGGAATCGCGCATATAGGGCGGCATCCGAGCATCGTGCATCGAGTCGCGGATGATCCGGGGATCGCGGAAGTCCGGGTTCGGGGCCTGATCCGGGTTCGGGTCGGTCTCAAGCTCGGTCAGGATGCCGTAAGGCGGGCGTAGCAGCGTTTTCACGAAATCCGGGCGGCGGCGCAGGAAGTCCAGCAGGTTCGCCTCGTCAATCAACTGTTCATGTACGAATTTCGTGGCCACCGTGTAAGGCAACCGGTCATTGGGCACCGAGTTCGAAAACACCGAGATCGGCTGCGGACGGATCAGTTCGTCGATTTTGTCCGGTGGCCTTGCGTCCTCTTCCGTCATGGATTTGGCATCGGTCGACGGCAGGCCCGGCGTCACGGGTATCCCGGTCTTGGCCTGTAGCTTGGCGTTGTCTTTCAGACCCTGCGCGCGGATATCGTCGAGGTTGATCAGACTGTTGGTCTCGAACGCGCGGCGGAAAATGTCGACCACCTCGGTCTTGGCCTGCGTATAATTGTCTTCAGTCACCGAGATCAGCGACAGATCGCGGTCGGCCAAATCATCTTCAAGGCTGTAGAAGGGCCGCGCATCAGGTGCGAAATCGGGCGGGCCGGTCATGATCGTGGCCCTCGCGGTCAAACGCTCGCCGCGCACGGCCAGCGTCGCCTCGATCACGCCGTCGCTGGTATCATCTGCCACACCCCAGGATTGGTCATTACCAACGCGCGCGCCATCATAGCTGTCATGCGGCTCGGGGTCGTCCGAGGTGCCGGACATCATGATCCATTTCGACCAAGGCGTGTCGGGGTTCAGGATACGGTTCTGCTCGGGCACGATCTCATGAATACGGCCATATTCCGATTTCGGCGGGTCGTTCTGGTATCCCGGCACCGCCAGCGTTGCCGGGCCGTAGGCGGCATCGGGCGGGCCATAAACCTCGCCCTTGGGCGGCATGAACCGCAGGCGCAGGATGCTGCGGTCGATGAACTCTCCTTCCACCGGCTCGTCGTGCCCCTGCACCGGATGCATCGCACGAATCGAGCCCAGCGGGATCGGGTTGTGCTCATAGACCATCGGCTGTTGTTCGGACGTGTACGGGCTGAACGCCAGCAGTGGTTTTGGGGTGAAATCCTGCCCCGCAATCTCGACCCGCGCGCGAAATCCGCAGGCCGCATCCCCGGTCCGACGCTCTGCCTTTGTATTCCCGACGGTGACCGAATAGCGCACATTCTGCAGCGACAGGCCCTGATCGTCGAGCAGGTCCAGCGTCACCGGCGTCTCATATTCCTCGCCCGTCTCGGCATCATGCATCCGCGCCCACAGCTCAAAGAACGGAGCAACCGGACGCAGCGCGCCGCCTTCGTCACGAAAGCGGATCGCGTCGGGATCGGGAAGGTAGGCAGTGACGCTGCCGTCTTCGACTTCGCGCAAGGTTATGTTTGACCGGATGACTGTCTTGTTGTTGCCGTGAGCATCCATGTCTTGCTGCCACTCATAGCTTTCCAGCGGCGTTTCACCCGGCCCCAGACGGGCAACCGCCATGGGCGGCAGAAAGAAAATCTCCTGTATCGTATCCATGCTGGGCCCTCCCCCGTTTGGCCGTGACTGCCCCCGCTTTCAGGGGTTCGAGTAGTCTTCGTATGTGATGGTCCGGTCGTCAAAGATCGACTCGGACGTATCGCGAATGATCTCCGGCGGTGCATCGTCGGGCACCGGAGAGATGCTCTGCTGGTAGTGGAAAAAATTCTTCGGATCGAATTTCTTCTTCACGAACAGCAGCGAGTTGAAATATTCGCCCCAATATTGCCAGCGATAGTTCTTTTGCGCCCGGCGCGGATAGTTCTGATAGACCCGGTCGATAAAATAACCTTCCTCGGTCATCAGCTTCATGAACCCGTCGAGCCACGGCACCACGATCTCTTTTTCTTCTTCCGACAGCCAGAACACGTCGACATAGAAGTTCAGCGACACGTCACGGTGGATAAAAGCGTTGCCCTCTTTGCCCAGGGGCATTCTGTTGATCGCACCGCCGTAAGGTTCAATCGCCACCGCGCCATAGGCATTGGGTGTGCTGTCGAGGTAATCCACTACGCGCTGCCATTCAGCCGCGCTGAGTTGGCGTTTTATATATCCGGCCTGTTTGTCCTCGCGCGCCTGATCCGGGACGACGGGGATGTCGTATTTGTCGTCGTAGAGCCACGAATTGATTCCCTGATAGGTGCCGTAATTCTGATCGTCAGGGCCCATCTGTCCGCCGATATCTTCGCTGAGCAAAGGTTGGATAAATGCGTTTCCCTCTTTGGCCGTCCCATCATAGAGCGCAGACAGAAGCAGCACCTTTTTGTCGCCCTGATAGGCGAGGAAAATATAGGCACCGAACCGGTCGTCATCGCAGGTGCTCATGTAATTGGCCTGCAGGAATTCCAACGCCTTGGCGGCTTTGTCCAACGGCCATGTGATGTGGCAGCCCCAGACCTTGTAGAGCGGGTGCAGTTGATAGCGGATTTCCAGCAGGATGCCGAAATTGTTGCCGGTCCCACCCCGGATGGCCCAGAACAGATCGGGGTTGGTGTCTTTGTCCGCAATCACTAAACTGCCGTCCCACAACATTACGGTGACGCCAAGAACATTGTCGCAGGCCATTCCGAACCGGCGCGAGGTAAAGCCATAACCGCCGCCCATCATGAAACCCGCGACGCAGACATCCTGACAGGCCCCGCCCGGCACATGTAGGTGATAGGAATTCAGCTCTGAGTTCAGCATCTTGAACGGCGTGCCCGGCCCGACATAGGCCATCGGAACATCCGGGTCGACGGTTACGTACCGCATCTTGCTGGTATCCAGCACCATCTGGTTGTTGACCGAATACCCTGCCGTACTGTGCCGCCCGGATCGCGCCACGACCCAGAGGTCATGTTTACGCGCAAAGGCCAAACTCACGCGCACGTCCTCAATGGTTTCGCAATAGACGATGATCTCAGGGTAGTCTTGAAACGCCGGGTTCCAGACTTGCCGGTCACGGTTGTATTCAATGTCGGTTGGCAGTGTGACCGTCCCAATCAGCTTCTTCACAAACGCGCGTATCTCCTCGCCCGAGATCGAGTGATATTGCTGCAGCGCCAGATCGGTGCGGCTTTGCGCCACGATATCCTTGGCCAGAAGAGTTTTGCTGATCTTTTTCATCGGGTCTCCTCACACGATAACACCGCGGACGCTGAACACGTGGCCCAGCGCCATTTCTTAAAATTTTAGGTATCAACCCAACTCCGCCCGCGCCCAAGCTGGCAGGATTAGGCCCTTCGGGTCAAGTGGTCGTTTCCATCAGCGCCTGCGCTTCTCTCAGGTCAGACAGGTTCGCGTCCTGTTGGAAATGCGACAAGGCTGTATCCAGCGCCTCGCTCATCGGTTTCCCGTTGCGCCGCTGCCAGTCCGCCAACGCGACCGCCGCGCGAAGCTCATAAAGCCGCGCGCCTTGCTTCCGGGCTGTCTCGATGGCCTTGATCAGCAATGGTTCGGGGTCGCCACCGGTCTTGGCGATCAATGCGGCCTGAACACGAAGTTGTTCGGCCTGCGCCCATTTCTCTTCGGTTTCAAGCAAGTCCTTGCTGGCCTGAGACAGCGTTTGCTGTGCAGCCTTGTGATCACCTGCGTCCATCTGCAATTCGGCAATCAGCGCAGGGAAGAACCCTTTGTAGTTACCAGCGCCGACAGACCACCAGTCATTCGCGGATTGCTTCAGGTTATCAATATGATGCACTTCACCTGTCGCTGTCGCCTCAGCCCAATTGCCCCAAAGGCGCGCGATGGTTGCCATGAAGGGCAATGAGTGCTGTTCGGCGATCTCAGACAAGGCCGTCACATCCCGTTGCAACGCCGGAATGTCGCGCGCCAGCAGGTGGACCTTGCACATGTAGACAAGAATCTGTGCCACACTATGCGCGTGCTTGAGGTCCCTCGCCCAGTCCAACGCCGTGCGCTGCACCTGTAACGCCTCCTGATGGCGGCCCATCAGGCAATAGCACGTCCCCAGAAACGCCGAGGTAATCGCCGCATGATCGGTGCCGTAGACATAGGCCAGCTGGCTATGCTGATCAAAATCATAGAGCGCCCAGGCCTGTTCCAGATGGGTTTGCGCTTTGGACAGGTTGCCCAGATGCAATTCAACCGCCCCCATGGCGCGATGGCCGACCATGCGGTGTTCGGTCTTGCCGCTTTCCGCCGCCAGATCAAGGATTTGCGCCGCCACATCCTGCGCCAGACGGTATTCGGCGCGCACCAGATGGAAGGCATAAAGACCGTTGAGCACCGGAAACAGCCTCTCGGTCTGCTCGGCGCGATGGCAAAGCTCGCGCAAGCGGCCATAGGCCTCACCCGTGGCATCGCCGGAAATACCGCTGGTCGAGCGCAGCACGCCGGCGCGCAGGATTTGGATGTCAATCTCCTGCACGTCGCGCTCGCGGCTTTTGGGCAGTGCAGCCAGTTGATCCAGCGCCGTGGACAGATGGGTCAGCGCTTCGGCCTGGGCCGAGCGTTCAATGGCGCGGCGCCCCGCACTTTGCCAATGCAGCACCGCCTCATCGGTCCGTTGGGCTAACGTGTAGTGTTGCGCCAGAACTTCCGGTTGGGTCTGCGCCAGCTGCGGTTGAACTTCGATCAGCGCACCCGCCGCGCGGTCGTGCAGCACCTGCCGCTCGGTCCGCAGCAGGCTGTCATAGGCCATGTCACGGATCAGCGCGTGCCGGAAGATGAACTCATCCTCGGTTGCATCCGGCGCCTGCAGGATAATCCCCGCCGATGACAGCTGGTCCAAACCCGCCTGCAGCACGGCGGGTGACAGGATCGACACCGAGGCCAGCAGCGCGATCGAAAACTGCCGCCCAAACACCGCCCCGGTCTGCGCCACCTCCTTGGCCATGCCAAGCCTGTCCAGACGCTCCATTAACGAATCCTTCAGCGTGCTGGGCACCGAGAGCGATGGGAGTGGTCCTCGCAAAGTGTAACCCTGATCCGTCAGCCGCAGCTGACCGGATTCCAGCAGGCCCCGCGTAACTTCTTGGACATAAAGCGGAATACCGTCTGTTTTGGCCGCAATCAGATCACAGACCTCGGGCGGCACCGCGTTGCCGCCCGCCACTTCGGTCACGATCTCGGCCACGTCCCGATTGGCCAGACGTTTGAGCGGCAGGTGCAACGTATTGTGATGATGTCCCCAACCCGGATCGAAACCGGGGCGCGCGGTCACCACGATCAGCACCAGCAAGCCGCTGATCCGCTCAATCACCCGATCGGTCAGTGACAAGGTGGTCGGGTCCACCCAATGTGCATCTTCAAACAGCAGCAAAACGGGCTTCTCACGCGCCAAAGCGGCAAGTTGTTCGGTCACCGCCTCAAGCGTGCGCTCAAGCTTGACCTGCGGTGGCAGATCCAATGGCCCCAGCGTGTCATCCGCATCGACGCTCAGCAGATCCGCGATCAAACGTTGATGCTCGGGCGGGTGATAGCGCAGAAGATGCGTGAGCTTCGCAAGCTTTTCCGCGTCGCTGTCCGTCGTCGCAAAGCCCGCCGCACGCTCAAGGTGCTGAATGATGGGATACAGCGCCGAGTTGGCGTGGAAGGGCGAACACTGGAAGTTCAGTTGCAGAACCTCCTGCTCGTGCACCTGTTGGCTGAGACCTTCGATCAGACGGGATTTGCCGATGCCCGCCTCTCCGGTGATCAGCACGGACTGGCCCGCGCCCTGACAGGCTTCGTGCCATTTGTCGCTGAGCTTGCGGAACTCGGTATGGCGGCCCACCAGACGGCTGGCCCCGGCATCGGGCATGATGTCGAACCGGCGCTCGATATGGGCCTGCCCGGTCACCGTCCAGGCCTGAATTTTCTCAGAGAACCCCTTCAACGCAAACGAGCCCTGGTCCTGCAACTCAAAAGCGTTGCCAATCAGGCGCCGGGTCGATGGGCTGATTATCAGGCTGTTGGGCTCGGCCAGCCCCTGCAGGCGTGCCGCCAGGTTTGGCGTGCGCCCCATGACCACGTCATGTTCTTTCAGGCCTTCACCATGGATCTCTCCGACAACCACAAGACCGGTCGACACCCCGATCCGCGCCTTCAGCTGTTCCTGACCTTCGATACGCCGCAGTTCATCCAGAATATCAAGCCCGGCATGGACCGATCGCGCCGCCGCGTCCTCAAGCGCATGGGGATAGCCGAAATAGATCATCGCACCGTCGCCCATGAAACTGGCCACGTGCCCGCCAAACCGCGCTACCGAGGTCGAGCATATCTCTTTGAAGCGGCGCAGTAATTCCCCAAGATCTTCGGGGTCCAGACGTTCGGACAATGCGGTGGAACCAACGAGGTCGACAAACATCACGGTCAGTTGCCGCCGCTCGGCCACGATCTTGCCGACGCCCTGCACCGGCGCGGGGGCGGCGTCGCGCGCGCGCCCGAGCGCAGCCATCAAGCGCCGCCTCGGCCCAAGCGGCAGACCAAGATCGATCAGATCATGTTCAGATAAATGCGCCAGATCCGCGCGTGTGACCTCATTCGACGCAAATACGGGCGCATATTTGGACAGCCCGAGCTCTTCCAGATATTCGTCGATCTCAGTCATTATCCCCCGATATCCCCGTATTACCCCGAGTCCCCCAACCCGGTCAGGCCTTCTGCCCATATCAAAAATCCAGCAACTCTAACACGTTAGCTAGAAACTTCAGATGGCGTGTCCCACGGCCTTGTTCAAGCTTTTTCTTTCTTGTCCGATACGTCAAGTGACTCGTTCGTTATCACGATACCCCCATCCCTGACCGAAGGCGGACGCATCGTCGCGTGCAGCGCAGGCCATACCCTTTGACCGGAGCGAATCCGCACAAGTCGCAGGCAACGAAACAGCATGCGCATATGAATTGTTAACCAGACGTGAACAGCGTGTACTTCGCGAATTCATCAACACTCTGCATATTGAACGAATGCCGCTTCTGCGACGGCATGAGACAAATCTGTTCAAATGGTGAGGCTTGAAAGCGTTATGTTAAACTTCGCTCTGACAATTTCGGTCATCTCTATGGGAATAGCATCCGGATTCCTTGCCAGCGCCTTGTTGCTGTAGAAAATGAACCCCAGCCCCAATGGCCGAAATGAAACTGTTCTGATGTTTGGATGGCAGGGGCAGCAGGGTTCGAACCCGCGACCTACGGTTTTGGAGACCGTCGCTCTACCAACTGAGCTATACCCCTAGGCTGGGCCCTCAGATATGCCAGTGAAGCAGAGGACTCAAGAGGCTTTTTTACTTTTGCGGTGACTTTGCCATTCGACAAAAACGTTGCGCCCGGCGTGCAGTTCTTTAAGACAAGGCTCGGCCAGTCAGGAGGGACGCAGCCTTGAGCATCCGCAAGAAAATCGCTGACAGCGAAGCTGTGCTGAATTGGGCTGCGCGACGGATTGCAAGCTATATCCGGCTGGTCCACCGCAACACGCGCTGGCAGCGCATCGGATATGAAGAGCTGGACCAACTGGCGGAACAGGGCGAACCGGTCATCGTGGTATTGTGGCACCAGCGTCTGGCGCAATCGCCCTATTTCTTTCCGCTGGACAAGGGCCGGATCTGCTCGATCACCTCAGCCGCGCGCGCTGGCAGCATGGTGGGGCGGGTGCAGAAACTGTTCGGCATGGACACGATCGCCATGTCCAGCCGCAAACGCCATGTCGCACTGTCGCGCGAAGTGCTGGGCAAGATGAAACAGGGCGTATCAATCGGTATCGCCGCCGACGGCCCGCGCGGCCCCGAGCGGGTATCGTCCACCGTTCCGCTGGTCTGGGCCCGCACCTCGGGCAAGCGGGTGTTCGGCATCACCTACTCTGCCCGTCATGGGCGCGAGGCCGGAACCTGGGACCGCCTGCTGATGCCGCGCCCGTGGCGCAACGAGGGCGTGTTCCTGTGCCGGGAATGGACCGACCCGGTGCCCCGCAAAGCCAGTGAAGAACAGATCGAAACGCTGCGCCTGAGCCTCGAGCAGCACATGAATGATATCACAGCCGAGGCTGACCGGATGGTGGGTCGGGAACCCTGGGCCAGAAACACCTGAGCGTTCTCTGCTTCAGATCATTTCCTTCTGTGCGCAACGGCGCACTGATATCCCATTGCCTTGACTGTTTGCCGATCCTGCTTTGTGTCTCGCGCCGACCCGTGTGGATACGTCGGCAAGCCTGATGTCGAACCGCTTGCGCTCACGACAGAAATCGCTGACATGGCAATCCACCTCTTGCCCGTCTTCGCCAAGAATCGCGTCACGCATATCATCCAGATCCTTGCTGTGAAGGATTTGGGTTCCATAGGTGATGAAGCCAAAACCAAACATGTTTCCCCCCCTTATTTCCGCGGCCCGCCAAACCTGCCTGCCGGGTCCGTTGTTTCAGCTCTCAAGTGGGGTTTCAGTCTTTGGAAGAGGTGGACGTAACGTTAAGAAATTACCATCCGATTCTTTTGGCGCAGCGATTTCGATTTTTGTGAGTTTGCTCGCAGCGTTTCAGGCTTCTTCTGGCCATGTAACTTAGTTTTTGAACGTCCTGTCAGGCCAAATTTAATCGCTCTTTTCATCTCCCCCGCCACTCGTTACGACGATTTCCGTTTGCCAAGTACAGTGTCTTGTGAACATGAACGCCCGTACCAAACCTAAGAAACGAGAATATCCATGATTGAACGCATTGATACCGGCGAGCGGTCCTCAAAAATCGTGAAACACAACGGCGTTGCCTACCTGACGGGACAGGTCGCCGAGGGTGAGACAATTCAGGAACAGGTTCAGACTTGCCTCGACAAGATCGACGCATTGCTCGAACTGGCCGGCTCGTCGCGTGAAAAAATGCTGCGCGTGACCATCTGGCTGGCTGACATGAAGGATTTCGCCGGGTTGAACGAGGTTTGGAACGCCTGGGTTCCCTCCGGTCACGCACCTGCGCGGGCGTGCGGTGAAGCCAAACTGGCGCGACCCGAACTGAAGGTGGAATTCATCGTGGACGCCGCCTACGACTGATTCTCGTCGGGCCCCTCATGGGGGTCTGGCGCATCATCCAGAAACGAAAAAGGGCACCCTGAAGGGTGCCCTTTCCGTTTGATCATTCGCTCACGCGAATTATTCAATGATTTTCGACACGACGCCGGCGCCGACGGTGCGGCCGCCTTCGCGGATGGCGAAGCGCAGGCCGTCTTCCATCGCGATTGGTGCGATCAGCTCGACGGTGAAGCCGACATTGTCGCCGGGCATGACCATCTCGGTGCCAGCCGCCAGGGTCACGGTGCCGGTCACGTCAGTGGTCCGGAAGTAGAACTGCGGACGGTAGTTCGCGAAGAACGGAG